>CAKZSH010000032.1 GCA_937918905.1 uncultured Saprospiraceae bacterium | reverse complement strand
TGATACCATTCCATTGATGACGCAATTTGGATGCGACTCGATTATAATTTTTAATTACCAACTCGTTGCTGCTGATTCATTTTTCTTTGAAACTTTTACTTGCGATTCTAATTTAGTCGATACCTCTTTTACTAATGCGCCAGGAATGAATGGGGAGTGCGATTCTATTTTAGTGGATATTGTTTCTTTTGCTCCTTCTTTTGAAATCGTAATCGATACAACAACTTGTAACGCTTCACAAATAAATGATACCATTCCGTTGATGACGCAATTTGGATGTGACTCGATTATCATTTTTAATTACCAACTCGTTGCTGCTGATTCATTTTTCTTTGAAACTTTTACTTGTGATTCTAATTTAGTCGATACTACTTTTACTAATGCAATGGGAATGAATGGCGAGTGCGATTCTATCTTGGTAGATATCGTTTCTTTCGCACCTTCTTTTGAAATCGTAATCGATACAACAACTTGTAACGCTTCGCAAATAAATGATACCATTCCGTTGATGACGCAATTTGGATGTGACTCGATTGTCATTTTTAATTATCAATTGGTTGATGCGGATTCTTTCTTTTTTGAAACTTTTACTTGCGATTCTAATTTAGTCGATACTACTTTTACTAATGCAATGGGAATGAATGGCGAGTGCGATTCTATTTTAGTGGATATTGTTTCTTTTGCTCCTTCTTTTGAAATCACGATCGATACAACTACTTGTAACGCTTCGCAAATAAATGATACCATTCCATTGATGACGCAATTTGGATGTGATTCAATTGTCATTTTTAATTATCAATTGGTTGATGCAGATACCTTTACTTTTGTAAATTTTGTCTGTGATGCTAACTTAGTCGATACTACAATTACTAATGCAGTTGGAATAAATGGAGAATGTGATTCCGTTTTAATTAACATCAATGAATTAGCACCTTCTTTTGAAATCACGATTGACACGACTACTTGTATTGCTTCGCAAATGAATGATACCATTCCGTTGATGACGCAATTTGGATGTGATTCAATTGTCATTTTTAATTATCAATTGGTTGGTGCAGATACGGTTACCGTTCAAGAAACAACTTGTGATTCTACTTTAATAGGATCTACAATGGTAACGCTACCTGGGATGAATGGTGAATGTGATACCACTTTGATTACAAATACTGAGTTTGCATGTGATACAACATTCCTCAATTCATTCGCATGTAGCCCAGCCGATACAGGAGTTATAATTACAATTATTGGAGGAAGCACCACTATTGATTCCGTTGCTTTAGCTCCAACAGATACCACCATATTGATGGCAACAAGTTGTAACCCATTGGATACAGGACTTGCACTCACTAGTACCTTACAAAACATTTACGAATGTGATAGTTTGATTTTTACCCAAACCAACCTATTACCTTCTACTACCATGACCATACAAAGTAGCACTTGTGATCCAGATCAAGTTGGCACCACCATTGATACTTTACAAAATTCATTAGGATGTGATAGTATTGTTATAAATTCAAGCGTACTCGCTCCATCAAGTATCGATACTATTTTGAGTTTTAGTTGCTTTATTGATGAGGTAGGAATAGATACTGTTTTTGAAGGTACCAATGCTTTAGGTTGTGATAGTTTAATTCTTGAAGTAGTAGAATTTGACCAAGTCCTACAAGCCTTTATTAGTATTAGCGATATTACTTGTTTTGGACAAGATGATGGAGCCATTCTGGTAGATTCGGTAGTAGGAGGAACTGCTCCATATTTATATTCTATCAATAATGAACCTTTCCAAAGTACACCTATCTTTACTAATTTGGGGCCTGGCAATCATACCATTTTGGTAGAAGATGCTGATGGTTGTCAAGCCTTTGCAGTTGCTCCAATTACAAATGTAAATGAAGTGTTAGTAGAACTAGGTGAAGATATATTTATCATGCTAGGTGATAGTGTAACCATCAACGCACAAGTCAATATCAATGAAGAAGAATTAGATACCATTATTTGGACTCCATTTGATTCTACTGGTTGTGATAGTGATTGTATGGATTTTACAGTTTTTCCATTTTTCACAACTACTTACTCCATTATGGTAATGGATGAAAATGGTTGTATGGCTGAAGATCGAATTACCGTTCATGTAGACAGAAGAGTACCAGTTTACATTCCAAATGCATTTAGTCCAAATGGAGATAACATTAATGATAAAATTACCATTTATGGTGATCCAGAGTTAGTTGAGGAAGTTCAAATATTTAGAATATTTGATCGATGGGGAGAACTCGTTTATCAAGGAGAAAATTTCCAACCTAATGATCCTGCCAATGGATGGGATGGTAACTTAAAAGGTAAACCGATGAATCCAGCAGTATTTGTTTACTATGCTGAAGTGAAGTTAGTTGACGGTCGAATAGAAAAATTTGAAGGCGATGTAACTTTAGTGAGATAAAAAGGAATAATTAAGAATGAATAATTAAGAATATTCTAATTCGTGTATTCAAAATATTTTGAACCTATTATTAATTATTCATTCTTAATTTTTAATTAACTAGGCGATGCGCTGTACCTTTCCACAAACTCTTTCATCTCATCCACCATGTCCGGTGATCCAATAACAATAGCCGTACGTTGATGTAATTCAACAGGTTTCATTTCCATGATACGATCCAAGTGCGTATTGATTGCTTTCCCTCCAGCTTGTTCCACTACAAATGCCAATGGATTACATTCATATAATAATCGTAATTTTCCATGAGGATATTTACGAGTATTAGGATAAAGGAAAATTCCACCTTGAAATAAAATTCGATGAATATCAGAAACCATCGAACCGATATATCTTAACCGTAAATTCAAATCAGAACAGTAGTCAATATATCGACGCATTTCCAAATCAAATTTCAAATAATATCCTTGATTAACTGAATAGTACTGACCTCGTTTTGGAATTTTTATATCTCGATGAGACAAACAAAACTCCCCTATCGAAGGATCTAACGTAAAACCATTTACACCATCACCTGTCGTATAAACCATAATCGTAGAAGTTCCATAAATTACATAACCCGCAGCAACCTGCTCCACACCTTTATGTAAAAAGTCTTTTAGATTGACTGGTTTTTTAACATTACTCTTACGGCGGCAAATAGAAAATATAGTTCCTACGGATACATTTACATCAATATTAGATGAACCATCCAATGGGTCAAATAAAACTACATACTTTGCATTTTTACTAGAAAGGGCTGGAATAGGTAGAAAAGTTTCATTCTCTTCAGAAGCGATTCCACAACATTCACCGCTATTTTGAAGGCATTCGATAAGTTTGTCATTGGCATACATATCGAGTTTTTGAACTTCGTCACCGCTGGCATTGGATGCGCCATCTACTCCTAAAATATTGACCAAACCAGCTTTGTTCACCTCTCGATTAACAATTTTGGCAGCCACTCCAATATCTCTAAGAAGTCCTGTTAACTCCCCCGTAGCATCGACATTGGCTTTTTCACTACGAATGATAAATTCGTCAAGTGTTACAATTCTGCTCATGATTTTCTTTTTGATTAAATTTTAATTAAATGGTAGCGCAAAGATAGAAAATGAAACCTTTAAAATTAATATTACGAAACATTAAAAATTACGATTCAAAAAATCGTGTTTTTTTATATAAATTTACAATTCATTTCGGATCAAGCTAGCCATATTAATATAGTCTCTGTTGAAGCTGCAGGCCTATTTTTTTTAATCTAAAATCATTTAATTATGAACACTCAAGAAATAGCCAATCGGCTAGTAGAACTTTGTCGCCAAGGCGATTGGGAAACCTGTTACAAAGAATTATATTCTCCAGATGTTTGGAGTATCGAGCCTGAAGGTGCGATGGGAGGTCAAGTCCAAGGAATGGAAGCCATTGCTGAAAAAGGAAAAAAATGGAACGAAGCGATGGAAGAATTTCATGGATCAGAAATAGGCGAACCTATTGTAGCTGGAAATCATTTTTCATTTACCATGACGATGGATGCCACATTTAAAGGAGTGGGCAGAGAGAAAATGGAGGAAATATGTGTCTATGAAGTGAAGGATGGTAAAATTGTAAAAGAACAATTCTTTTACGAAGTTGCTCCACAACCACAAGGATAAGAACGATTTAATGGTGTGTCAGATTCATCTTAATTTTATACATGAGTCAAGGTCTGACTTAAAAGTCAGGCTTTGACTTCTGTTGATGTTCTTATAAGTCAGGGCTTTGATGTCTATTGACTTTCTTTTAAGTCAGGGCTTGACTTTTCAAGTCAAACCCTGACTCGTGTATAAATTAAATTTAATGATAACTAAAGTCATGGAAAATCAACAATGGCAAGTCTCTCAAGATATTTCCGAAAATGGTAATGTTACAAAATATAAAATTTCGAAAAATAATACTGTCTTAAAATTTCCAGAAATTTTCCACCTTTGGGAAAACTCGGAATCCTTCCATTTTTTTTATAACAATATATTAGCAAATTCGAATTACCAAGATTTCTTTTGGAAAATAAAACCGATGGATAAAAATTGGGAAAACAAAGATTTTGAATTTGTCCTAGTTAATAGCATTAGGCTTACAAGAATTTCTGCTGATACTCGACCGAAGTATTATCAATATCAACCTTATAAGATTATAAATTGAGGAATCTTTTGAATATCGAACAATAGAACAAGGATTTGAGAATTAAGAAATTTGTCTAAAACTGGTGATTCAAAATTATTCGATAAACTTCTTAATTCTCAAATCCTTGTTCTATTGTTCGATATTCAAAAACAGCTCATCCAAAAAATACGACATTTCATCTTTCCTTCCTTATCCTCCATTCTTTTCTTTCATTTTTTCAAAAACAATATTTAGATATTGAAAAAAATAAATAAAAAATGGTAGATTCAGTAAAAATTCAACCTCAAATGAATACCAACAATCCAACTGCAATACTTTCTCAAATCAAAGAGAGATTCCCTTTTTTACATTATGTAGTCTTGGTACATTTTGCACTCTTAGCATTTACTGTTACCAGTATGTTTATAGATAGTCGTGAACTGATGGGTATCAATGTTTGGATCAAACCAACCAAGTTTATCTTATCTTCAATTATTGTGTTATGGACAATGGGGTGGTACTTTTTAGTTTATCCATATAAACGAATAACCGCTTCCATTTTAGCAAGTCTCGCAGCATTTTTAATGATTCTTGAAAATGTTTTGATTTCCGTCCAAGCATGGCGTGGCGTAACGTCCCATTATAATATTGCTACCCCTTTTGATGCTTTAGTTTTTGGATTGATGGGATTGGCTATTGGACTTTTTACGCTAATCGTTTTTTGGTTTTTTGTAAAATCCTTTTCTTCAAAACTAGAATTTTCTAATGCAATGAAATGGAGTTTCCGAATTGCATGGTTTACTTTTTTATTTGGAAGTGCGATAGGTGGAAGTATGATTGAACAAAATGCCCATAATGTAGGTGTTGCTGATGGCGGAAATGGAATTCCATTTTTAAATTGGAGTACAGAAGGAGGTGATCTGCGAATCGCACATTTTTTTGGATTGCATGGGATTCAAATTATTCCATTGGTCGCTTATTTTATTTCTAAAAAATTTCAAGGAAAAAGTTTAATTACCTTTTTAAGCATCGCTTTTGGATTATTTTACTTAGGTTGGATTGCATTTACTTTTTATCAAGCTAAGCAAGGACAACCATTATTATAGTTTCCATCGGCAAAATTTCATTATGTTTAAAAATGAAAATAAATATTTAGGTTTTAACGATTTCTGGTTTTTTATAATTGGAGTTGTATTGTTAGGCTTTTTGATTCCTCAAATCTTTTTTGGATTAAGATTCGATACTCCAGGATTTTATTTTCCTTTAGAATGGTTGGAAGCAAGTATGTATTCTATTTTCTATTGGACATTTAATAGAACTGTAATAATTTTTTATAGAAAAAAATTCCCAGCGTTTAATCAAGCTCAAAAAAGAATTACTTTTTTAGTGGCAACTGTCTTCTTGGTTTTACCATTTGTCGGTCATTTCGCCACCCAATTTATCAATCTATTTTTTAGCGTATGCACCTTACCTAATGCTACTCATCCTACTCTTGTTCAAGGACTTGGAGCAGCTTATACGGCATCATTTTTTATTAATGGTATTTACGAAACGATCTGGTATCACAGTCAGTTAAAAAAATCAATTCAAGAACAAGAACGAGTAAAGTTTGCCCACGTTCATAGTCAATTAGATGGACTTCGAAATCAAGTCAATCCTCATTTTTTATTCAATAGTTTGAATACTCTAAATCATATTGTTGAATACGAAGACAAAACAGTTGCAAAAAATTTCATTGGTCAATTATCAAAAGTTTATCGCTACATTTTGGATAGTCGAGAAGAACCCACAATCATTTTAGAAGAAGAGTTGGCATTTGTAAATGCTTATGTTGCTATCCAAAAAGAAAGGTTCCTAGATAACCTAAAAGTCAATATTGATGTGCCTCAACAATACATTCACAAAAAAATAATTCCACTCAGTTTACAGTTACTTATTGAAAATGCCATCAAGCATAACATTATTTCTACAAAAAAACCTTTAACGATTTCTATTGAAATTGATAAAGAAAAAGAATCAATAAAAGTCATCAATACTTTACAAAAAAAATCAAAAGTCATGGACTCTACCAAAGTCGGTTTGGAAAATATTACTGAACGATATCGACTTTTATCAGAAAAAAAATTAGTCACTATTGAAGAACTTGAAAATCATTTTCAAGTCGGTCTTCCTTTATTATAAAAAATATTGGTAACTGTACACGAGTCAAGGTTTGACTAAAAAAAATCAAGCCTTGACTTCTATTCATATTCTCATAAGTCAAAGCCTTGACTTATACGGATTCAAATATTCACAACACCTATTATTGGAATATTGCCCCTCCTATTATAAGAACTTTAATAGCTTGGATTTTTTTTAAAATCAATAGAAGTCAAAGCTTGACTTTTGGAGTCAAACCTTGACTCGTGTTTGGCTAATGGTGAATAAATTTGACGGTTATTTTTTTCTCAAAAAATCTCTATTTTTGCACCATGAAAAAATACATTTCAATTGGTTTTACAAAAAAATGTCATGGAGTTAAAGGAGATTTAAAAGTCCAAGTAGAAGATCAGTACTTTGAAGATTTTGCTAAAGCCAATGCTATTTTTATAGAAGTCAAAGGAAAACATGTTCCCTATTTTATTGAAAAAATAAGAAGCGGGAATGATTTGTTATTAAAACTAGAAGAAATCGATTCCAAAGAATCCGCTCATCAATTAACCTCTAAAGAAATCTTTTTACAACCTCACCAAATATTAAGAGTAGAAGAACGAGAATTGGAAATTCCAGAAGAAGAAAAATTAGAATTTGAAAAATATCTTGGTTATTCGATTATTGATAAGGAATTAGGAAATATTGGAGAAATCAAAGAAGTCATTGAATTTCCACAGCAAGAAATGGCTGTTATTTTTCAAGATGAAAAAGAAATTTTCATTCCACTACATCAAGATTTATTAGAAAAAATCGAAGAAAAAAAACAATACATTCACATGAATCTTCCAGAAGGATTATTGGATTTATAAATCTGCTATGAGTTTTATCATCATCTATATCACCCACGCTTCAAAAGAAAATGCACAACAAATAGCTGACCACCTTATCGAAAAAAAGATGGTCGCTTGTGCGAATATTTTTCCTATCCAAAGTGCGTACTGGTGGAAAGGGAAGGTTGAAAATGATAATGAATGGGTCTCCATTGTAAAAACGATTCCCTCCATGTGGGATAACCTCCAAAAAGAAATTGAACATATTCACCCCTACGAAGTTCCATGTATCATGAAGATTGAAGCTGAAGCTAATAAGGCTTACGAAGAATGGATTTTTTCAACGGTGAACTCTGAACGTTGAACTGTGAACTTCGAATAATTTTGAATTAACCATAATTGTAGTTCACAGTTCAACGTTAACCGTTCACAGTTCTATTCCGCAGTTTCCATCATCAAAAAGGCTTTTAAAAACCCATCAAGGTCGCCATTTAAAACTGCATCAGTATTGTTATTTTGAAATTTAGAACGGTGGTCTTTTACTCGACGATCATCGAGAACATAACTTCGAATTTGCGAACCCCATTCATTTTTCATTTTACCCGCTTCGACTTTACTTTTCTCTGCTGCACGTCTTTTTATTTCCGCCTCGTACAATCGAGACTTTAACATTTTGATGGCCTTCTCTCGATTCAAGTGCTGCGAACGTTCCTCTTGACATTCTGCAACAATACCCGAAGGTAAGTGCCGAACCCGTACTGCAGATTCTGTTTTGTTGACGTGCTGACCTCCTGCCCCACTCGCTCGAAAAGTATCCCAATCCAAATCAGCAGGATTGACTTCTATCTCTATTCGATCATCTATCATCGGGTGAACAAATACAGATGCGAACGAAGTCATTCTTTTTCCTTGAGCATTAAATGGACTGATTCGAACCAAGCGATGAACACCATTTTCACCTTTTAACATCCCGTAAGCAAAGTCTCCATTGATTTCAATTTCTACACTTCGAATGCCTGCAACATCTCCTTCGACTCGATTCAACACTTTATATTTATAGGAATTCTTTTCAGCCCACATCGTGTACATTCGAAGTAACATTTCCGACCAGTCGCAACTTTCTGTTCCTCCTGCTCCTGCATTAATTTCTAGATAACAATTTAATTCGTCCTCCTCTTTGTTGAGCGTAGAACGAAATTCCAAATCATCTATTTTTGCTAATGTCTTGTTATACTGTTCCTCTAGTTCTTCCTCTGTAGCTTCTTCTGCTTGATAAAATTCAAGGAGCACTTCCAACTCATCCAGCTCAGCTTTGGTAAGATTATAATTGGATATCCAATTTTTGTGACCTTTTAAGGTTTTGATGACCCCTTCTGCATATTTAGGATCATCCCAAAAATTGGGGTCGAGGGTTAGTTGTTCTTTATCTTCTATTTCTAATAATCGGTGGTCAACGTCAAAGATACCTCCTCAACACACTCAACCGATCTTGCAATTTTTTAAATTGATCTTGAGTCATAATTTTATAACACGATTTTTACAAATCGCTTTTTTGGTTTGAAAAAATATTATCATTTATAGATTTGCAAATCTAATTAAAACAAATCATCTACTGAAACTTAGAGCATGTTTATCGAAAAAGAAGTAACCGCCAAATTCATTTGGCTGGTTGTTATAAATAACTGATATTCAATAGTTTGCTTCAACCTGCCAAATGAATTTGGCGGTTACATTATTCCACATCAACCACTTCTATATAAAAAACCAAATCTGCTCTTCTAGGAATACTTGGTGGTCTTCCTGACCTGCCGTATGCAATTCGATAAGGAATAAAAAGTGTTGCTTTTGAACCTACTGGTAATTTTGCAATTCCTTCATCCCAACCTTTGATCACACGATCCATTGCCAAGGGAAATCGAAATGGTTCTCCTTTTTTAAATGAATCATCAAACATCGTCCCGTCCATTAAAAAACCAGCATATTGTACCGCCACCTCCTCCATCGGAAATGGTAATTTCCCCTTTCCTTTTTCATGAAAAATATATTTTAAACCCGATGGCGTATAAATTAGTTCATCTTCCAATGCTCCATTTTTAAATTTCTCAATATTGGCTTGAGTCAATTTTATCACCTCTTTCCTTCGGGCTTTGGTTTCCTCTTTTTTTGCTTTTGCTTCAGCAGTTTTTTTTATTTTAAAAATTTCATACTCACCAGGCGTAAAAATATCAAGCACTTGGATTCGATAATTTAAAGTATCTTTTTTAGTTAAAAATTTTGGAAGGTCATTGGTGTTTTCCAAAAGTTGACTTAAATGAATGCTATCTCCGATACCGCTTAATAGTAGTGCTTCGTAATTTCCAGGAGGAGGATTTGAAATTTCATCCCTAGCTGGCAATCGTTCTAAGATGGGTTTATCTCTAAAAAAAATAATAGAATCATTTGCAAAAACATGTTCTCTAAATTGAACATAATCGCCTGGTTGTGCTAAAATATTATTGGTAGAAGTGATGATTTCGTAGGGGTAATTATCTGGAGTCCTATCTTTTTTTTTTGAAGGTTTGCCTTTTTCTTGAGGTTTAATTTCTATCAATTTTATGACATAAGTTATCACATCATTCGATTCATAACCTTTTGGAAGATTTTCTAATTGCTTTAATTTTTGAGTAACTGAAACACTATCACCAGGAGACATTTGAAATAAAATCTCATAATTAGGGGGCAAGGGTCGAGTTAGATTTTCCTCTTTGGGAAGGATGATTTCCTTTTGTCCATATTCTTCTGTTGAGAATATTTCCATTTTATTCCGAAATACTTTTTCATCAAAAACCACCAAGTCTCCCACCTGCGGAACCTCACCTTCTTTATCAATATGAAATTTGTAGGAATAATTAGATTTGGTTTCCCCATCACTAAAACTGCAGGAAGCTATCAAAAATAAAAAACAAATTTTGGGGAAAATTCTCATTGGTAAGTATATTGTTACAAAGCATCCAATTGTTCTTTGTAATCAGGTAGTAGTTTTTTAAATTTATTAATCGTCGCAGCCAAAGAAGAATAGGAAGCTCCACCTGATGCATTTTTATGACCACCTCCTCGGAAGTATTTTCGACATATTTCCTGAACTGAAAAATCACCTTTTGAACGCATAGATATTTTTACAATCGTCGGTTGTTCATGAATAAACACCGCTACTTTTACATTTTTCATCATCAATAAATAATTGACAATTCCTTCCGTATCGCCTCGTTGAATATCAAAATGTTCGTAATCTTTTTTAGTCAAAGTAATAATACCAGTTTTGTATTCAGGCAAGATTTCCATTCTGTTATCCAGGACATGCCCAAGTATTCGCAACTGTTTTTCCGTTACACTATTAAAAATCAAATCTTGTAGCACATAATCATTCACCCCTCTTTCTAACAATTCCGCTACAATTTTAAATAACTTAGGAGAAGTGCTATATTTAAATGAACCTGTGTCGGTAAGTATTCCAGTCATCATACATTCTCCTACCGTAACATCAATCCCTTTTTTATCTTCAAGCATTTCCAAAAAATCATAAATCAACTCACAGGTCGAACTTGCTGTGGTATCCGACAAAACAAAGTCCGCAAAATTTTCTGGATATAAATGATGATCTATCAAGACCTTGGTAGCTTTTAATGGAGCAATGACCTCACCCATTTTGTCAACTCTTTCCAATGCATTATAATCAAGTGCGAAAATTATTTCTGCTCTTTTCAATACATTATTAGCATCTTCTGGTTCAATATCGTGAATTAATATTTTGTCAGCATCAGGCATCCAAGCAAAATTGTCAGGATATTCTGAAGGAAAAATTACGTCAACACTATGCCCTTGTCTTTTCAAATAATGATAAACCGCAAGCGAAGAACCAATAGCATCGCCATCAGGATTACGATGTGAGGTAATCGCAATATCTTTGGGAATAGACAACAGGTTTTTGAGTTCTTTTATATTTTCCATAAGAGTTTAAAAATGAGTCTGCGAAATTGATAAATTTTATGGATTAAATCATACTTTTGCACCGATTTTTTTAGAAGAGGTGAAAGAGGGAATCGGAATTTACAAAAAATTTATTTTTCCATAGAACCTTCTTCCGTAAATATCTAGTAGTAATTTTTCATCTAATAAAATTTAATTGTTATACCATGGCAGGTAAAATCACATTTACAATGATTAAACCGGATGCAGTAAAAGCTGGACATACCGGAGCTATTTTAGCACATATCAACAAAGCAGGTTTCAGAATTGTAGCAATGAAAAAAACGCAACTGACTAAAGCTGCTGCTCAGGCATTTTATAGTGTTCATAAAAAACGTCCTTTCTACGGTGAGTTGGTAGAATTTATGACGAGTGGACCTATCGTTGCTGCCGTTTTGGAAAAAGACAATGCTGTTGAAGATTACCGAAAAGTAATCGGAGCAACTAATCCAAAAGAAGCTGCTAAAGGAACTATCCGTAAAAAATATGCTAAAAGCATTGGAGAAAATGCAGTTCACGGTGCTGACTCTGATCGTAACGCTAAGAGAGAAGCGGCTTTCCACTTCTCTTCTATCGAGATGTTCTAAAATAACTGTGAACTGTGAACGTTGAACTGTGAATTATAGGATAGTGGTTTTTCTGCAAATTTAGAATCACCGTCTTTTCATTCACAGCTCAACGTTAACAGTTCACCGTTAAAAATCAAATTCCTCGTCGTTCCATTTCTTTTTTTATCAATCCATATTCTCTACTCATATCTCCACTTACTGCTGTATTTTCTTTAGCACGTCGAACTAAGTAAGGGAAAACCTCATTCACTTGTCCATAGACTACATACTTTGCAGCATTGTAACCAGCTGCAGCAAGGTTAAAAGTCAAGTTATCACTCATTCCATATAGTTGACAAAAATTAAGATGTGGATGATTTCGATCAATTCCTTTTTCATGAATAATATCAGCTTGAATTTTACAACTCTCCGCATTGTGAGTTGCCGCACAAGAGCCAATTTGCTCATAATTATCAATACAAAATCTTAGTGCCATATTATAGGCATCATCTGTAGCTTGTTTGCTTTTTTGGATTGGAGTTGGATAGCCCATTTCTTCAGCACGTCTATTTTCCTTTTCCATGTAAGCACCTCTTACCAGTTTTGCACCTAATAAATACCCTTCCTCTTGAGCTTTATTAAAAGAATTCACCAAAAACTGTAACCGATCATGACGGTACATTTGGAATGTATTGTAAACTACGACTCGCTCTTTATTATAGCGTTTCATCATCACATCTGCCAAGTGGTCAATAATATCTTGAATCCAACTTTCCTCTGCATCAATCATCACAGCTACTCCATTTTCGGAGGCGGCATTACATATCGAATCTAATCTTTTGATTACATTTTTGTATTCTTGAACTATATCTGAAGGAAGATCATCTCTTTTTTCCTGAATAGATTCCAATAATTCAAATCTAGCCAAACCTGAAATTTTTGTAACTACGATAGGTGTACTGGTATTCGCCGTAGCATACTCAATCGCTCTTATATTTTCGTTCATAGTTTTATTGAAATCTTTCTCCGACTCTTTACCTTCTGCTCCATAATCCAGAAATGTCAATATTTCATATTCATACAATTTTTCGATAGAAGGTGTACATTCCAATAAAGTTCGCCCGCCTACAAATTGATCGAACATGGTTTCCTTGACAATTTTTTGAGTAAAAGGCAATCGCATTTTCATCGCCAACATTCCCAAATCTGATAAAGGATTTACCAGCCAAGTTTTATTCATCAAACTAAATAACCAACCTGCTTTTTTTAATTCCCTATCTGATTTATAAGAAAAAGCAATTTCCGTATTCGAAAAATCCAATTGCGGTTTCGGTGATGGATTTTTATCTTTTTTGGTTTTATTTTTTGTGGACTTCATATCTATTTTTTCAATTCTTTTTATTTTTTTTAGCTTATTTTGGTATTTTATACGAGTCAGCGTCTAACTTGAAAAGTCAGACGCTGACTTTTACTGATGCTCTCATTCTCATAGATCAAACCTTGACCTCGTGCTATTTCGACCAAATCTCCCAAGCCTTTTCAGCCTGTAAATGCAGCATTTCCAATCCATTCATAATGGCTGCTTTTTGGCTTTCTCCTCTTTTCAAAAATACAGTTTTTTCAGGATTATAAACTAGGTCGTACAGAAAATAATTTTTATTTAATCGGTGGTATGGAAGGTCTGGACAACTATTCACATTAGGTAACATTCCTAAGGGCGTGGTGTTCACAATAAGTTGACATTCTTCAAAAATTGGAGTATCTAAATCTGAATAGGTCAAATCACCACTATTTTGACGACGAGAAACTAAAATAGGGTCAATTCCTAGTTTTTTTAATATATAAATTACTGCTTTTGCTGCTCCTCCTGTCCCTAAAACTAAGGCATTTTCTACTGTTTGTTTTTTATTCCCTTTTTGCAAAAACTGAATTAAGGACTTTTCAAAACCGTAAACATCCGTATTGAATCCTTTTAATTTTCCATTTTCAATCTTAATGGTATTGACAGCACCAATAGCTTCAGCCTCTTCCGATATGGAATCGAGATATGGAATCACTTGCTCCTTATAAGGTATCGTCACGTTGAGCCCTACCAAATTGGGCATTGAAGTAATCAATTGGGGGAAATCTTCAATTCTCTCCAATGGTGAAAGAGAATACTCATGATTTTTTATCTGCTCCCGCTCAAATTTTTGAGTAAAATAATTCTCAGAAAATGAATGAGAAAGTGGATATCCAATAAGTGTAAACTGTCGCTTAATTTTTGGCAATTGAAAATGTTCTTTTTGTGAAAAATTTAAGACGCAATTTAGATAAATTGAAGGATATTCAAGATATTTGCCCCCGCTATGATTTAAAATATTATTTAAGGGAGTAGGAAATAAATAACCTACCCATCTGAAGGCTTCTTTTTCAATATGATTTCGCTTCGCTATGAAAAAATGAAGCCGTACCGAAGGGTATGCCTTAATTTTTTCATTTCCTCATATTAAAAAATAATCTCTTAATACGGGTAGGTTATTTAATTCCTACTCCCTTAAATCATTTAGAACTAGTTTTATTCTCAAATCAAACAATATTTTTCATATATAATTTTCAATAAATATAAAAATATACATATATTAGTGTTTCGTTATTTTTATCACTATTCAAAGAAACACTATGAACCTACATGCAATCATCATCGAAGATGAACAAGCCAGCCTTGACAATCTTAAAAATATCCTTAAAAATTATTGCCCCCACGTCAAAGTCATTGCTGAGGCTAGAAATGTTGAAGAAGGAGAATTAGTTCTGACAGATAAATCTCTCAAACCTGATGTCGTTTTTCTAGATATTAACTTAAACAATGAATTGGTTTTTGGTCTTTTGGATAAATTGGAAACTATCAATTATGAAATCATTTTTGTAACCTCCTACCAAGAGTACGCAGTCAAAGCATGTGCTTATAGTTGCATTGGGTATATTTCTAAACCAATTGATCCTAAGAATTTAGTGGATGCAGTAGCAAGGGTCAAACCCAATCAAGGTGATGACATGAAAGATAAATTAGATGTTTTTAGAGGGCATCTATCAAATCTTAATCCGTTTAAAAAAATTACAATTGCTTCTTTGGATGAAATGCACTTTGTTCATATTCATGAAATTGTCCGTTTACAATCTGACGATAATTACACTATTTTTTACACAAAAAATAAGGAGAAAATTGTAGCGTCTAAAACTATTCGTACTTACGAAGAAATGTTTGCTCCCTTCAATTTTTTTAGAGTACATCGAAGTCATATTATCAACCTCAATTACATTCAAAAATTTATCAAAGGAGATCACGCTCATTTGATTATGGATGATGGTCAAAAAATAGAAGTAAGTAGAAGAAGAAAAAGTGCCTTCTCTGATAAATTAAAAGAATTACAAAAAGAACTTGCTTAGCCTTGTAACCGCCAACCTCAGTTGGCAGGTTGTTTTAAAATAGAGGACATTCATGGTCTTTAAAATATTTAAAAAACGAATTTGAGACAACCTGCCAACTGAAGTTGGCGGTTACAAGATCGACCCAACAATTACAAATCATTTATTAAATAAAAAAAGTTACTTCATTTAGAAGTAACTTTTTTTTTGAAAAAAATGAAATCTTCCTCTATTTGTTTAATTTGTGAATGTTATTTTTTTGCAAATCGAACAAACACCATAATCATGAGGCTTTTTCATACTTACGAAAAAAATAGTTTAATAAAATTAACTTTATGTATTCTTCTCATTATCAGCACATTGCAACTTTCTGCACAAAGAAAAAGAAAGAATAAAAAAGTCAACCCACCAACCGTTGCTGCAATTGATTCCAAAATATTAGAAGTTATCAAATGGCGTGAAATTGGCCCTTTTCGAGGTGGTCGATCATCAACCGTAACTGGCGTACCCAACAAACCCAATCTTTTTTATATGGGTGCAACAGGTGGTGGAGTTTGGCGAACTCAAAATGGAGGACGCTCTTGGAAAAATATTTCAGACGGATTCTTTGGTGGTTCAATTGGAGCAGTTACTGTAAGTGAATCTGATCCTAATGTAATTTACGTAGGAGGTGGAGAGGTCACCGTTAGGGGAAATGTTTCTTCTGGATATGGATTGTGGAAGTCAGAGGACGCTGGTAAAACTTGGGTGCATAAAGGGTTAAATAAATCAAGACATATTAGCCGAATCAGAGTGCATCCAAAAGATCATAACATTGTATTTGCATCTGTCATGGGTAACCTTTATGCCTCTAATTCTGAGCGTGGAATTTATAAAAGTCTCGATGGTGGTGATACTTGGGAAAAGGTATTATTTGTCAATAAAGATGCAGGTGCAATTGACCTTATTTTTGACCCTAATAATCCTCGAATTTTATACGCAAGTACTTGGAGAATTCGTAGGACTCCATATAGTTTAGAAAGTGGTGGAGAAGGTAGTGCTTTGTGGAAAAGTACCGATGGAGGAAATAGCTGGGTTAATATTTCGTCTAATGAAGGTTTGCCAAAAGGGACATGGGGAATATCTGGAGTAACCGTTTCCCCAGTCAATTCAGAAAGGGTTTGGGCTATAATTGAAAACAAAGATGGTGGAGTATTTCGATCGGACGATGGAGGAAAAACTTGGAAAAAATTAAATTCTTCAAGAAGTTTACGGCAAAGAGCTTGGTATTATTCTCGAATCTACGCTGACCCTCAAGATGCTGATGTGGTTTATGTTTTAAATGTTCGATATCATAAATCTACTGATGGTGGAAAAACTTTTAAATCTGCAAATGCACCTCACGGAGATCATCATGATCTTTGGATTGCCCCTGAAGATCCGAAACGAATGGTCATGGCAGATGATGGAGGTGGTCAAGTAAGTTACGATGGTGGAACCACTTGGTCCACTTATCATAATCAACCGACTGCTCAATTTTATAGAGTCACTACGGATAATCATTTTCCATATCGAATTTATGCCGCCCAACAAGATAATTCTACCATTAGGATTTCCCATCGAAGCTCAGGCGGTGCAATCACAGAGGAGGATTGGGAAAGTACAGCTGGATGTGAATGTGGACATATTGCAATTGATCCGACTGACAATGACATCGTGTATGGAGGTTGTTATGATGGATTGCTTCAAAGACTTAACCATCGAAACGATCAAGCTCGTTCTGTAAATGTTTACCCTGATAATCCGATGGGACACGGTGCTGAAGGAATGAAATATCGCTTTCAATGGAACTTCCCTATTTTCTTTTCTCCACATGAAAATAACAAACTATACACGGCTTCCAATCATTTGCATGTTTCATATGATGAAGGACATTCATGGAAAATTATCAGTCCAGATTTAACTCGCAATGAGCCTTCAAAATTAGTAAGTTCGGGCGGCCCTATTACAAAAGATAATACTTCAGTAGAATATTATTGTACCATTTTTGCCGCAGAAGAATCACCTTTGGAAAAAGGAGTTATCTGGGTGGGATCTGATGATGGTTTAGTTCATATTACAAAAGATGGTGGAAAAAATTGGGACAACATCACTCCTAAAAATATGCCTGAATGGATCATGATAAATAGTATCGAACCTAGTCCATTCGATGCATCGGAGGCTTACCTTGCAGCTACGATGTACAAGTCTGGCGACTTCCGACCTTATCTTTATAAAACAAATGATTATGGAAAAACTTGGCGAAAAATTGTAAACGGAATCGAAGGAGAACATTTTACAAGAGTGATTCGATGTGACCCCAAGAAAAAAGGTTTACTCTATGCAGGTACGGAAGCGGGTATGTATATTTCTATGAATGATGGCAACTCTTGGCAGCCCATGCAACTGAATTTACCAATCGTTCCTATTACGGATTTGGCAGTAAAAGATGATAATTTAATTGCTGCAACTCAAGGTCGTTCGTTATGGATAGTTGATGATTTGACTCCATTGCATCAGATGAAAGAAAATTTTGTAACAAAACAATCACATTTATTTCAACCAAAACCTTCCTATCGAATGCAAGGTGGTGGTGGAAGAAATTCATTGACTAGAGGAACCAATCATCCTGCTGGAGTAATGGTTAATTTTTATTTGGAAAACCTGTCAGATTCTTCCGAAGTTAAATTGTCTTTTTATGATAAAAAAGGAAATATGATTAAAGAATTTTCCAATAAAGCTAAAGAGAAAAAGGAGCAACTTAAGGTTGAAGTTGGTGCTAATCAATTTGTTTGGAATATGAGATATGAGGATGCAAAATCCTTTGATGGAATGATTTTATGGTGGGCTTCTATGAATGGCCCTAAAGCAATGCCTGGTACTTACGAGGTACAATTAACGGTGGATGACATGGTACAAGTCGCTGATTTTCAGATACTTAAAGATCCAAGAATTGAAACGAACACGAAAGGATTACAAGAGCAATTTGATTTTTTAACGGAGGTAAGAGATATTGTTTCTGAAGCGCACAATACTATAATTGAAATTAGAGACGTACGATCTCAGTTAAAAAATTACACGAAGCGATTGACTAAAGATGATACGACGCAACCATTATTTGATAAGGCAGAAGCAATTGATTCTATGATGACCGCAATTGAAAATGAACTGTATCAAACCAAAAATCAAAGTCGACAAGACCCGCTTAATTTCCCTATCAAATTAACGAATAAACTGGGGCATCTTAACTCTCTTGTTCAAGGTGGAGATTTTCCTCCAACTCAACAAGCGATTGAAGTCAAAAATGTTTTGAGCGGAGAAATTAATCAACAAATTGCTTTATTTGAAAAAATAAAAAATGAAGAATTACCTGTTTTTAATCAAATGGTAAGAGATGCTCAGGTTGATGCAATTATTTTAAAAAAATAGAAATTATTTAGCATTGGCTGTATAACGAGTCAAGGTTTGACTTTTCAAGTCAAGCCTTGACTTATAAGAATATCGATAGAAATCAAAGCCTGATTTTTAAAGTCAAGCCTTGACTTCCTTATATTTTATCCTATTCCCCAAGGGCTAAATAATGCCCAAAGCAAGAGTACTAAAATAATTAAAACAACAGTTATCCCAAAATCTTGCGACCTTTTTGATGTCGTAGCGGAAGATCCTTTTTGGAATGTAACCAACTCCAAAGATGCTGCAGGTTGCGGTGTTCCTAATTTACTAACGATCATTAAAATAGCTGAACAGAATAGGAATAAAAATAATGCAAAATGTAAAAAATTAATTCCTAAAAAATATTCTAATGCTCCACCTTCTGCTACAACCAAACTTCCTTCCTTACTCATAAACTCTGCTACCAATCTGAATATTCCAACTGCAAAACCTGTCCAAAGTGTAATGATTGCCCCTCGAGCATTTATCCATTTAAAAAAGAGTCCTAATAAAAATACCGAAGCAATCGGAGGCGAAATATATGCTTGGATACTTTGCAAATAATGAAAAATTCCTCCCCCCATTAATGCATCCATAAATGGAATCCAACCTAGACTTAATACCACAAGAATCACGGTGGCAATTCGACCAAAGCGAACTAAGTCTTGTTCTGAAGCATTCGGTCTGAATTTTTGATAAAAATCAATGGTCAATAAAGTGGAACTTGAATTAAATGCCGAAGACAAAGAACTCATCAATGCTGCCAATAATCCTGCAATCGCTAATCCTTTGATCCCCGTAGGTAAAACTTCTGTGATTAGCGTTGGCAATGCCTGGTCTGCATCATCCATTGAAAAACTAATCATTCCTTTTTGCATCAAAGCATAGGCAATTACACCTGGAATAAAAAATATAAAAACGGGTAATAATTTCAAATAACCTGCAAACAAAGCTCCTTTCCTTGCATTGCTAATATCTTTTGCGGACAAGGCTCTTTGAACAATATACTGATCGGTACACCAATACCAAACTCCTAAAATAGGAGCTCCAAACAACATCCCCGTCCAAGGATAATCCGTATCTTCCATAGGTCGCCATAAATTAAAAAATTGATTGACCGGTGGGTTCCCTTCAGTTTGTGAAGCTATTGAGATGGTGTTGATTAACTCGCTCCACCCTCCTATTTGATACAACCCAAAAATAGTAACCGCAGCAGTTCCCAGTAACAAAATAAATGCTTGTACCAAGTCAGTATAAATTACGGCCCTCAATCCACCCAATACCGTATAAAGTCCTGTTGCGACAACAGTAATTATTGCACCCGTCCAAAATGGAATTCCCAACACCTCAAAGACCAAGGCACCAGCAAAAATAATTAAGGAAATTTTAGTAATAATATATGCCAAAATAGAAACAACGGAAAGGTAATCTCGACATGCTCTTGAGTATCTTTTTTCCAAAAATTCAGGCATCGTGTATACGCCAGATCGGAGATAAAAAGGAACGAATACCCATCCAAATAATATCAAGACTAAGGAGGCTATTATTTCAAAATTGGCAGTAGGCATATCTGCTCTTGCCCCTGCTCCTGAAACTCCAAGAATAATTTCGGAACCAATATTGGAAGCAAATAAGGATGCTCCAATCACTAGCCAGCCTTGATTTTTTCCTGCTAAAAAATAATCGACAGAAGAAAATTCTGCATTCGTTTTTGTAGTTGCAGCCCATTTGGCAATCCAAAGAATGACTCCAAAGTAAAGGGCGATAATTAAGAAATCTAAAATTTCCATTGGTACGTAAGTTGATTTTTGTTTTGTTTATTAATATCTAAACTAAGCTTCAAGTCGAAGGAAAGTCACAAGGTGATTTTTTAATTAAGTCCACATAATCTTAGATTCATCCCGAAGTTCGGGATGATTGGATTTTAAATTATCAAGTTACATAAAACTAAGTTCTTGTCCATAATTAGTTGCAATTATAAAATACCTCCCATGCTCCCTCCATCTATTTTTATTGCAGCACCATTGGTTGCCGACGAAAGCGGACTTGAATAATAAGTAATGGTATTAGCGATTTCTTCAACCGTTGCAAAACGTTCCAATAAAGAAGAAGTGCGTACTTTACTAAAAAAATCATTTTCTACTTCATCCCTAGACTTATTTTCTTTTGCAGCAACTCCATCAAGAAATCTTTCAGCGCCTTCCGTCAATGTCGAACCTGGAATAATTGTATTTACGGTTACTCCAGTTCCAGAAGTAATTTGTGATAACCCTCTTGATACTGCCAAGATTGCAGCTTTGGTCGTACTATACGCAATTAAATCGGGCGGAACAATCGATGCACATTCACTTGAAATAAATAAAATTCTTCCCCAATTCGCTGCTAACATTTTTGGTAAATAATGTCTTGATAATCGTACCCCACTCATGATGTTAACCTCTATTTGTTGGGTCCAATCTTCATCCTTTGTTTCAAAAAAAGATTGAGATGAAAAGATACCTACATTATTAATCAAAATATCAACTTGTGGTAATTTGTCAAACAAAGCATCTATTGCTTCTTTATTTGAAAAATCAGTTGCAATGCCTTTTATTGCTGCATTGGGTATCATTTCTTTTAATCGTTCAACCGCAAGTGAAACATTATTTTCATGCCTACCATTGATGAATACTTCCGCACCTTCTTGTAACAATGACTTTGCGGTAGCAAAACCAATTCCCGAAGTCGATCCTGAAATGAATACTGTTTTTCCGTTAAGTTTTAAATCCATTAATTGTATTTCTATTTTTTTCAAATAAGTAAACGGAGGGTAATTTGAATTGGGATGAAGTGTATCAGGTATTGGGACTACGACAAAATCTCAATACTCAGTTCCCCAATCCCTAATTACCATTTTTTTAAACCTAATAATTTCTCCCCCAATTCGGTAAGAATAGCCGTTTCATATTTCGTTTGTTCCCAATTTCTAGGATCCCCAGGGAAAGCATATCCTTCGGGTGCAACTCTATTTTTCCAAGAATTAATTCGCCATTCTTTTAAGGCTTCGTTATTTTCTTGAGCTGGCATCATGGAAATATATTGAGCAATCCGAACTTTATCCTTTGAAAGATTAGGGCGAATACCATGAGGTTCTGAACTGTTAAATATCAGAAGATCACCAGCCTCCATCGGCACCTTTACAATCTTATCTTGGAGATCTGATACATCAGGTTTAAAATGATTTCTATCCTCAGGTTGAGTCAATTTCCAAGTTTCGTAATTTCTAAATAACCATGGAATACATTGAAAGCCTCCCATATTTTCATCCGTTTGATCTGCTAATGCTAAAACACCTTGGACATTTTGAGGCTTCGTATCAGGATCATAATCCCAATGAATAAATCCTTTGTATTCATGTCCAGGTCGCATTGGAAAATTTAAATTAGCTCGATCGATAGTTACCCACAATTTTTCTGTTCCCCAAATATCTACATACGCATCATAAACCTTTTGCATTTGTCGATTATTCCAAAGGTGCTGATTATTATAAACTTCAACCATTCCAGTACCAGCTAATTCTTTCATTTGCATTTCTGCTCTTGGAGCAGTATACCAAGTTTCTTTATCGTCTTTATCTTTCTCTTCAAACTCCCAAAGAAAATCTGCAGTCTGTTGTACTTGCTCACGAGGAACGACATTTTTGATAACAACGTAACCATTATGTTTCCAAAAATTCCATTGCTCCATTGTCAATATTCTTAGAGAATCAGGTGTAGCTTCTTGTCTTAATTTTACTGTACTACTTTTGGCTGTAGAAGGATTACCTGGAATGTCTTTGTGTTGATTATCAGGTATCATGGAATTAGCCATTGTTTTGTTTGAATTTTTCATAAACTAGTTATTTTAGAAATGATAAACTAAGTACTCTACCCGATGATTTTTAGGATGTGATTTTTCGCCGCGAATTAGCGCGAATTTTCACTAAAAATGCTTTGCATTTTTTAGAATTCGTGAGAATAAAAGAAATTAATTGCCACTAATTTAAAGGTCAAAAATGACCTTTTTTAATTTTCACAAATTTCACAGATTAATATTTCGCGAAAATTTGTGATAATTCGCGGTTAAAAGTCTCCTTTTTTAAAATCATCGGGTAGAGTATAAACTAAGCTTTGAGTTGAATTTATTTGAATCATTTGTCCTTACAAATTTGATTGATTCAAAGTAAAAAATTTTTAAGTCGTTTAACATAAATTTGTACAATATTGATTTTAATTAGATTATGATATTCAAGTTGAAACTCTGGGAGGTGAATTAAAACATAAATTATTACATTGAAGCAGAGGAATTAAGGGAGTAGGAAATAAATAACCTACCCATCTGAAGGCTTCTTTTTCAATATGATTTCATAAAAAAATGAAGCCGTACCGAAGGGTATGCCTTAATTTTTTCATTTCCTCATATTAAAAAATAATCTCTTCATACGGGT
>CAKZSH010000031.1 GCA_937918905.1 uncultured Saprospiraceae bacterium | reverse complement strand
TTTCAGATGTGCTAACTCATGTTGGGCAAATTGTTACTTGGAGAAGAATTGCTGGAAATCCTATTGCTCGGATTAGTCCTTTTACGGGAGAGGTCTATTGAAGAAGGGAAAAAGGGAAGACGGATTTATGATTTGAGAAGTATTGTCGAATAATGGTGAAAGTTAGAATCACCGATTTTCGAAAAACTTCTCAAATCGTAAATCCGTCTTCCCTTAGCGCAGCGTTCCCTTCTTCAATTGAGTAATTTTATTCCTTTAAATTAGCTGTTTCGAAAAATCTACCTAAATAACAAACTCCCCACTCGCACCATCGTACTCCCTTCTTCGACTGCAATTTTATAATCGCCAGACATCCCCATTGAGATTTCTTTAAAGTCATCTTGCCCTTCAAAAAAATCCATTTTTAATTTTTCAAAAATACTTTTTAGCGATTTAAATTCTTTTCGAACTTGAACAGGATCAGGAGAAAAAGTAGCCATTCCCATCACACCTACTACTTTTATATTTTTAGCATTTTTATAAAAATCACTATTTAAAATTTCGGTAGCTTCTTTTGGACTTAATCCAAATTTGGTGTCTTCCTCTGCAATATGAAATTGTAATAACACCTCAATTACACGGTCATTTTTTACCGCTTGTTTATCAATTTCTTTTAACAATTTCAAACTATCCACCGAGTGAATCATGGATACAAATGGTGCAATAAATTTGACTTTATTGGTTTGTAAATGTCCAATCAAATGCCATTCAATATCTTTTGGTAGTTCTTCGTATTTCCAAGTCAATTCTTGCACTCGATTTTCCCCAAAAATTCGTTGACCTTGATCGTACAATTTTACAATAGCAGGGGCAGGTCTTGTTTTCGAAACTGCTACAAGAGTAGTGTTGGTTGGAGTTAAATCATTTAAGATTTCTTTTAACATATTTGGATTGAATTAATTGCAAAATTTTTACAAAAATATTAACATCTAACTACAAACTAAGTTCGGCACACTTTTCGTTTTTTCTCCAATAATTCCTTTTCATCCCCTAAAATATCAATATTATGAATGCTCGAAAATTTCAAAAATCAGAACGAAGTAGAAGACGAAAAGCAATGGCTTTTACAATCATCTTTCATATACTTTTATTTGGAGGATTAACTTTTGGAACTCAGTTGGGAGATAAAATAGTTGATACTGTAAAGACTTGGTTTCAAGAGGAAGAACCAGTTAAGAATGCTGCTCTAGTTAAGCGGAAATAATTTTGAATGATGAATTTTTAATGTATTCTAAATCGTGTCTTTAAATTTTTCGATCCATTCAAAATTCATCATTCAAAATTAACTCCTAAAAAAGTCCATGCAACTCCGCAGAAACCATATTCACAACCTTTCCTAAATCTTCAGGGTTATTTTTAAAATCAATATTATTGACATCAATAACAAGGAGGTTACCAGCTTTGTAACTACCAATCCAATCCTCGTATCTTTGATTTAATCGTTTCAAATAATCCAAACTCATGTTCCCTTCGTAATCTCTTCCTCTAGCTTGAATGTGTGAAACCAAAGTTGAAATATCAGCTTTTAGATAAATCAACAAATCAGGTGCCTGAATTTGAGAAGTCATCGTATCAAATAAATCCCGATAGTTACTAAAATCCCGAGTGGACATCAAGCCCATATCATGTAAGTTAGGAGCAAAAATATATGCATCTTCAAAAATAGTTCGATCCTGAATAACGGTTTTTTCACCATTCAGAATATTTAATATCTGTCGATATCGACTATTGAGGAAATAGACTTGGAGATTGAATGACCATCGTTGCATATCGCCATAAAAATCATTTAGATAAGGATTATCGTCCGTAGACTCATATTGTACCTCCCACCCGAAATTTTTTCCAAGGTGAGTACAAAGTGTAGTTTTGCCCGCTCCGATATTACCAGCTACTGCTACGTATTTGACTTCTTTTGATGTTTTCTCTGAGCTCATTGTTTCTTTTGAGATAATTAAAGTAGCTGCGGACTTTAGTCCACAGAAAAGGGATAAAATTGATTTTATTTTTGACTACGGACTAAAGCCCGTAGCTACATGATGTGCGAAAATACAATTAGTGTTTCTATTTATATAAAATTGTATTTAAAAAATACCAACAGGTTGAATGTTTTATTTTTGAAAAAGGACTAATTTGTGCTTCGTTTTTTAATATTGATAGAATATTAAGTGTTTAACAGATAAAAACCTATTGATTATCTAATTTATTACAATGAAAATAGATCAAGCATTAATTTCAAGATTGGAACATTTAGCTCGCTTAGAACTTTCGGCAGAAGAACGTGAAGGGATAAAAAATGATCTCAACAATATTTTGCAAATGGTGGAAAAGATGAATAAAGTAAATACCGATAATGTTGAACCATTAATTTATATCAACGAGCAAGTCAATGTATGGAGAGAGGATAAAGTAAAAAATCAGGTGGATAGAAAAGATGGTTTAAAGAATAGCCCAGACAAGAGTGATGAGTTTTTTAAGGTTCCGAAAATGATTTGAGAAAAGCGTTCTTTTACCTAACTCAAATCACGAAATTTGTCAAAGAAACAAAAGAATAAAATATGAATTCAATTATTGAAGTAAAAAAATTACGGAAAACTTATGTGATGGGGGTGGAAAAAGTCAATGCCCTAAAATCCATTACAGTTGATATTTCCAAAAACGAATACGTGGCGTTGATGGGGCCGTCGGGTTCAGGTAAATCTACATTGATGAATCTTTTGGGTTGTTTGGATACACCCTCAGAAGGGAATTATTTTTTGAATGGAGTAGATGTTAGTGAAATGTCAGATGGTGAATTGGCAGAGGTAAGAAATAAAGAAATAGGTTTTGTTTTTCAAACCTTTAATTTGTTACCAAGACTTTCTGCTTTGGATAATGTTGCCTTGCCATTGGTGTATGCGGGCATGGGAAATTCAACAAGAAAAGAAAAAGCATCCAAAGCATTAGAGGCTGTTGGATTGAGTGATCGAATGGGACACCGACCAAATGAACTTTCAGGTGGACAACGACAAAGGGTAGCGATAGCAAGAGCATTAGTTAATGATCCTGCTATCATTTTAGCGGATGAGCCTACTGGAAATTTAGATACTAAAACTTCCATCGAAATCATGGAGATTTTTGAAAAACTACATGAGCAAGGCAATACAATTATTATTGTCACTCACGAGCCTGATATTGCAGAGCATGCACATCGAATCATTCGGTTGAGAGATGGATTGGTGGAAGTCGATCATAAAAATGAAAATATAGTAAAAGCAGCAGAACGGTAACCGCCAAATTCATTTGGCAGGTTGTTTAAATTATTAATTCTCAGGTTTTAACAACTAGCCAAATTCATTTGGCGGTTACAACTTTTACCTAAATCAAAACAAGGTAGTTGTAAAAGAATCAAATCATATATCATCTCATATTTTATATAAGCTAAAAAAGCGAATTTGAATAAAAATCAAATTCGCTTTTTTTATGTGAGCTTATTGTTTATTTTGAGGTTTGGATAATTCAAATAAAAACTAGTTTAAAAATGGAAAAAGCAAAAGTGGTAAAAAAATATTCTAACGGGAAAATTACAGTTGTTTGGAAACCCAATAAATGTATTCATGCAGGGAAATGTGTCCGAGGATTATCATCTGTTTTTGATGTCAATGCTCGCCCTTGGGTAAATATGGAAGGAGCGGATTCTGAGCAAATTATTAAACAAGTCAACCATTGTCCCTCAGGAGCGTTATCTATTTTGGAAGATGATAATTCACCCTTTAGCCCAGACCCAATACCGAGTGTAAATATTATGAAAAATGGGCCACTCATTATCGAAGGTCAATTAAAAATAGTAAATGGTGATGAAAGTGAATTGTTGGAAAATAAAAAAACGGCTTTCTGCCGTTGTGGTGCATCAGCTAACAAACCCTTTTGCGATGGAGCACATAAGAAAATAGGATTTGAAGGATAAAAAAACTTGATTCAAAATTAATGATTATGGATTCGAGAATTCTTCTACCTTGAATTAAAATTACATACTCTACCCGATGGTTTTTATATGCCGTTCCTCTGGAACTTTTCGCAATCTTTTTTCATGCTTTTTCTACCAATATTTCGTGCCTCTGGCACTTATCTAATCTTGCAAGTGCCAGAGGCACGAAATATCGGTAGAAAGAAAATAGGCTAATTGTTAGTTTTTGAGTTTCAGAGGAACGGTATATAAAAACCATCGGGTAGAGTAAAAATTACATTTTTTT
>CAKZSH010000030.1 GCA_937918905.1 uncultured Saprospiraceae bacterium | reverse complement strand
CTTTACAAGTTTAAATTCATCAAATATTTCTGAACTAATTTTAGCATATCTTTTAATTTCATTAGTGATTTCTATTCTTTTTTCTGTTCCATTTTATTTTTGGAAAAAAATAAAAAAAAGGAAATTATTATTTCTGATTATGATAATTTCACTTTTTTTAAAAAAAAATTAATCCACAATATTTTATTTTTCTCTTTTGAAAAATTATTCATTTTAATAATTTTTCATTTTTTTAATTATATTTTTTGTGAAAAAACAAAATTTAATTTTCCTAACAAATGTTCGTAAGGAATCAAGTATTTTGCTTTTTAAAAAAATGCAGTTTACATTTGAGTCATGTTATTAACGTCAGCGACATATAATTTTCCATCTTTACCGAGTGCAACTCCTGCAACTCCTGCAACTCCTGCACCTCGTCGCCGTCGTACACCCCGCCCTTAGGGCGATACATTTACATATTACCCAGCTTGGGTAGGATGACCATTCTACCTTTTTTACCAAAATATAATTTAGAACTTATTAGAGTCTTGAAATTGGTATTTCTATAACAATACTTTTTCATTTCACTCATCACAAACTATCTAGAAATATTTAATCATTGAACTTTAGAGATGAAGTTTCAAGCTACGATTCCTATGTCTACAACAAACAGTTTTTTGTTTTTAAATAATTGCAAAATGAATTTCGAGATAAAAATAGCAACAAGTGAACATTTAAAATATACTACGATTATTTGCAAAACCATTGAGGATTCTGCAAAAGTAAGAGGTACGGGAATTTCAAAAAGAAACCCCAAATATATTGAAGAGAAAATCAAAAATGGAAACTCCGTGATTGCATTGTTAAAAAACGAATTTGCAGGTTTCTGCTATATCGAAACTTGGAGCCATGACAAATATGTTGCTAACTCAGGACTCATCGTTGCTCCTCAATTTCGAGGACATGGTTTAGCAAAAAGCATTAAATCAAAAATTTTCAGTCATGCTCAAAACAAATATCCAGATGCAAAAGTATTCGGAATCACGACTAGTTTACCTGTCATGAAAATCAATACTTCATTAGGATATTCCCCTGTAACTTTCTCTGAACTCCCTCAAGATGAAGCCTTTTGGAAAAGTTGTTCTAGCTGTCCCAACTTCGATGTACTCACTCGCAATGAAAGGAAACTTTGCCTTTGCACAGGCATGCTCGCCCCTTCAAAAAATAAAATGCAACACGATTTAACCTATTTAATATCAAATCAAAAACATCAATAAAAATGAAAAACCAAAAAGTAGTTTTAGCATATAGCGGAGGTCTTGACACTTCCTTTTGTGTGAAATATTTGACCATCGAAAAAAACATGGAAGTCCACGCCGTACTTGTGAACACAGGTGGATTTGAAAAAAATGAAATTCAAACGGTAGAAGAAAAAGCCTATTTGCTCGGCGCAAAATCTTTTACTTGTATCGACAATATTACTGATTTTTATGAAAAATGTATCAAGTATTTAGTCTTTGGAAATGTCTTGAGAAATAACACTTACCCACTTTCCGTAAGTGCCGAAAGAATGTTTCAAGCCATCGCAGTTGTCAAACATGCAGAACTCATAGGGGCAACAACAATTGCTCATGGTAGCACAGGTGCAGGAAATGACCAAGTGAGATTTGATTTAGTTTTTAATGTTTTGGGAAATAATATTGAAATCATTACACCTATCAGAGACAACCAATTGAGCCGAGAAGCAGAAATCGAATATCTAAAAAAACATGGTATTGACATCTCTTGGGAAAAGGCAAAATACTCTATTAATCAAGGTCTTTGGGGAACGAGTGTAGGTGGAAGTGAAACACTTACTTCACACCTTGCACTTCCTGAAGAAGCTTTTCCTAGCCAACTGAAAAATGCTTTATCTGAAAATGTAGAACTATTGTTTGAAAAAGGTGAATTGATTGGAATTAATGGGAAAAAATATCCTCATCCCGTCCAAGCTATTCAAACTTTACAGCAACTCGCTGCACCATTTGCAATAGGCAGAGACACTCATGTGGGAGACACTATTATCGGAATAAAAGGAAGGGTAGGCTTCGAAGCTCCTGCACCTCTCATCATTCTTAAAGCTCATCATCTTCTCGAAAAACATACGCTAACCAAATGGCAACAATATTGGAAAGAGCAACTTGCCAACTGGTATGGTATGCTTCTCCATGAGGGGCAGTTCCTCGATCCTGTAATGCGAAACATCGAAACTTTTCTAACTGATACGCAGGAAACTGTCAACGGAAAAGTTTTTGTAAAACTACTACCCTATCGTTTTGAGTTACAAGGAATTGAATCCGAACATGATTTGATGTCTAAAAAATTTGGAGCTTATGGCGAAATGAATAAAGGATGGAGTGGAGAAGATGTTCGAGGTTTTACTAAAATTCTAGGGAACCAGACTAAAATTCATAGAATAGTGAACCCCCAGCTCCCATTTTTGAATATCGAATAAGGAAAAAAATTCATGATTCGTGTTTTCTAAAAAATAAAAATCATAAAAATGAATAATAAATCTACAAAATCCAAAGTCTCCACTACTGTACTCCCCTTTAAGAGTCGGGGGTTAAAAGTCGGAATTATAGGAGGTGCAGGATATACCGCAGGTGAACTCATTAGAATTTTACTGCATCATCCTAAAGTTGAAATAAATTTTATCCATAGTAATAGTCAGGAAGGAAAACTTATTAGTGACATTCATCAAGACTTGCTAGGTGAAACCTATTTAAGTTTTTCCAAAAATATATCAACAGATGTCGATGTTATTTTTCTTTGTATGGGTCATGGAAAATCAAAAACTTTCTTGGAAAAAAATCAATTACCAAAACATATCAAAATAATTGATCTCAGTCGAGATTTTAGATTAAAAAATGAGGGCAATGATTTTATCTATGGCTTACCTGAATTGAATAAATCAAAAATTCAACAAAGTAATTACATCGCAAATTGTGGATGCTTTGCTACTGCGATTCAATTGGCATTATTGCCTTTAGCAAATACACAACAACTCAAAAATGATATTCATGTTCATGCCATCACAGGTTCAACTGGCGCTGGTCAAAATCCATCTTCCACGACTCACTTTAGTTGGAGAAATAATAACGTGTCAATTTACAAACCTTTTACTCATCAACACTTAGGGGAAATTCATCAGAGTATCGAGCAATTACAAAATGGATTTGAGCAAGAAATTAATTTCCTTCCAGTTCGAGGTAATTTTTCGAGAGGAATTTTTGCTTCGATTTATACCAAGACTGACTTAGAAGAAAACGATTTAATGGAGTTGTATAAAAAATATTATAAGGATGAACCTTTTGTTTTTATCAGCCCAAATAATCCAAGCCTCAAACAAGTCATCAATACCAACAAGTGTATTTTATTTATAAAAAAAGAAGGTAACAAAGCATTTATCATCAGCCTAATCGACAATCTTATCAAAGGTGCTTCAGGTCAAGCGGTTCAAAATATGAACTTGATTTTTGGCTTTAAAGAAACTGAAGGATTGGGATTGAAGGCGATGGCTTTTTAAATTTCTTTTACCACGGAGGCATGGAGGAGAGACACGGAGAACATAGAGTCTCTTTGCTCTCCGTGTCCCTTCTCCGTGCCTCCGTGGTAAAATCAAAAACAATAACAATGAATCTATTTAATGTATACCCATTATTCGAAATCCATCCTGTCAAAGGCGAAGGATGCTACGTTTACGATGACCAAGAAACAAAATATTTAGACCTTTACGGAGGCCATGCAGTCATCTCTATCGGACACAGCCATCCGCATTATGTAAATAAAATAACAACACAATTACAAAATTTAGGTTTTTACTCAAACTCCGTTCAAAACAAGTTACAAAAAGAACTCGCTCAAAAACTAGGCAAACTTTCCAGCTGCGAAGACTATCATTTATTTCTCTGCAACTCAGGAGCCGAAGCCAATGAAAACGCCTTAAAACTAGCTTCCTTCCATAATGGAAAAACAAAAATCATTGCCTTCAAAAAAGGTTTTCATGGAAGAACCTCCGCAGCAGTCAACGTAACCGACAAGGCAACCATCCAAGCACCTATCAATAAAACATTCAAAGCGGAATACCACGAACTCAATCATATCGAATCCGTCGAATCATCTTTAAAACAAGGAGATGTTTGTGCAGTTATCATCGAAGGGATTCAAGGAATCGGTGGCATCGAAATTCCTACAACTGAATTTTTAGAGCAACTAGCAACACTTTGTAAAAAATATAATGCCATTCTCATCCTTGATGAAATTCAATCAGGATATGGTCGAAGCGGTCATTTCTTTGCTTTCCAAAAGGCGAATATCACGCCCGACCTCATCACGATTGCAAAAGGAATGGGAAATGGTTTTCCAATCGGAGGTGTTTTGATTCATCCAAAATTTGAAGCGAAATATGGTTTGCTTGGAACTACGTTTGGAGGAAATCATTTGGCGTGTGCTGCGGGTTTGTCCGTTTTAGAAGTTTTGGAAAAAGAAAATTTGATAGAACATTCTAAAAATTTAGGGGATTATTTTTTACACCAATTAAAAACTATTGAAGGCATTCAAGAAGTAAGAGGAAGCGGTTTGATGATTGGTTTAGAATTCGATTTTCCAATTAAGGAGTTGAGAAAACAATTACTTTTTGAAGAAAAAATATTTACGGGTTCCTCTTCCAATCCTAATGTAATGAGACTATTGCCACCTTTGAATATCCAAAAAGAACAAATAGATTTTTTTATAAAAAAACTCACTACGGTAGTAAAAACATACTTAGCTATACACACATAACCATAAACACATTTCCAAAATATGAAACAATTTACCTCCATTCACGATGTTCCAAATGTGGAACAACTTGTTCAGCAAGCTCTAGATTTTAAAAAATCTCCACGCTCCCATTCTGATTTTGGAAAAGGAAAAACTTTAGGGATGGTATTTTTTAACCCAAGTCTACGTACTCGAATGAGCACTCAA
>CAKZSH010000029.1 GCA_937918905.1 uncultured Saprospiraceae bacterium | reverse complement strand
ATCTCAGCTCATTTTTATTTTAATAAAAATCCTCCGCGACCTCAATAAGTTATTCGACCAACTCTGTGTCTCAGCGACTCAGCGTTCAATACTCAATATATTTTCGAAACTAGATTATTATATTTTTTGCGTAACATCAGTCAATAACTATTTTGACCAACCACATAAAATCACCTTGAACCTTTTAATAACTATTTCCCTGAATCACATAAATTCATTTAGAATCACGAATTTTAATTTAAAATCGAACCAAATAAAAAAGCAGCACAAAAGATGTGCTGCCCAAGACAATATTTAAAAGGACGATTAAATCATTATTTTGTTTGGAAAAAATCATAGACTATTATGCTATATTTTCTTCCTTTTCAAATTTACAATAAACCGTTTATAAATTCATACCCTCAAATCGGTATTTTTCATATAAGTAAAAACAGATATAGACTTGTCCAATTTTGTCCAACCCAGTTACACATTTTTTTACTTCCTTTCCATCACAGGCACATCTTTTACCACCATTTGAATAGTATTACGAATACGCTCCTCAAGCATAACTATTTTATGTTTTTTCATTTGCTCAATAACCGATTTATGGTAATGCCGAACGGTGATAAGTTCTAATTTTTTTTCCACCACCACATTAAAAGTCTTCTTTAACTCTGCAATTAATTTTGACAACCGTCCTTCGTCTTTTATCGTAGCACATACCGAAAAACTGATCGCCATATTTTGCATCATATTTACCTTTGTTCGGTATTTAGTAAAAAGTTGGAAAATAAAACTCAAATGATGTTCCGCTACAAATGAAAAATCTTTAGTAGAAATTTGTAACATCACTTGCTCTTTTTCAATCACGACAACAGGCGGGTAATGCGCATCCACATTCGATCCAATAAATGTCCCCTCTCCTTTCGGTTCAACAAATGATTTCACATACATTGGTATGTTTTTATTTTGTAATGGCTTGATGGTTTTTGGGTGAATCACCTTTGCTCCATAATAAGTCATTTCAATCGCCTCTTTGTAGGATAGGCGATCTATCTTTTCTACTTTTTTAAATAATCGTGGATCTGCTGTTAGAATGCCTGGAACATCTTTCCAAATACTCATACTTTCCGCATCCAAACAATAGGAAAAAATTGCCGCCGTAAAATCCGATCCTTCTCTTCCTAAAGTTGTAGTTGATTTGTCTTTAGAACTTCCGATAAATCCTTGCGTTAAAACAAAACCATTTTTCTTTAAAATCGGTAATACATTTTTTAAAATATTACGCTGGGTAGCATCCCATTGGATATTTCCTTCACGAAAGGTATTGTCTGTACTAATATTCTTACGTGCATCCAACCAATGCGTGGACATGTTTAATCTATTCAAATAAGCTGCAACGATAGTCGTAGATAACAACTCTCCCAAAGAAACAATTTGATCGTAAACAAAATCGTAGCCCTTCTTTTTATTTTGTTTTAAAAACCGTTTGACGGTATTGACCAATTTTGCCATATCTTTTTCAACATCATGTCCTTTCCCCAATAACTTTTGAACCTCTTGCAAATGTTGCTGATGAACATTTTCTAACAATTCAATTGCATTTTCTTTATCTTCAAAATAGGCATGAATAACCTTCTCCAATGCATTAGTCGTTTTACCCATCGCAGAGATTACAACTAAGATGGAATCCTTTTGATAGGATTTTAAAATCTTAGCCACGTTCTTGATAGCAGCAGCATCTTTAACTGAAGCACCACCAAATTTGAAAACTTTAATGTGATTTCTCATAAAAAATAAGTTACGTAATTTGATTTTTTTGGTATCTTTTGAGCATCACCATATTCTTTTTAAAGGTTGATAAGTGAATTCGTTAAATAGTTAATTAGGCGGACGTGAATCCATATTCGAATCCCAATAATTGTGATCACCATATGACCTAATTAACTATTTAACCAATTCACTAGTCCACTTCCCCAAAAAAATAAACTAATGCTCAATAATTAAGAATAATACTTTTTTTAAAAACAAGCTGCAAATATAACTGATTTCAAAAAAGAACATAACTTGATTTTAAAGGTTTTTACGGTCTTCAAATTGTATCTTTAGTATATTTTTTTACCTCAAAAAAGTAATCTATATTTACCATTAAAAAAACCTAAATTGAGCATTCCAAAAAAACACTATACCATGAATCATATTAAAATAAAGCTTACAAAAACTACTACGCTCCTCCTCTTTCTTTTTCCCTTTTCTATTTTCTCCCAACAACTCGATCATGTGTTGGGTGATATTTTAGTTCAAATAGAAACTGAAAAAGATATTCGAAACCTCACTCAAAACTTCCGACAATTTGAAGGTATTCCTACTCAAATAAAAATTGAAAAAGCAGTAGTTCCTTCTATGAATATTTGGTTACTAAATATTGATCATACCACTATTGATGAAATTTTATTTTTGGAAAATATAAAACGTCACCCGCTCGTAGTTAATGCTCAATTTAATCATTTGACAAAATTACGTTCCACCATTCCTAACGACCCTGAATTTTCAAGCCAATGGCAATACCTCAATGATGGAAGCAATGGCAATGTTGCCGATGTAGATATTGATGCTGATTTGGCGTGGGACATTTCGACAGGAGGATTGACTGCCAATGGAGACACCATTGTGGTTTGTATCATTGATGCAGGAATTGATCCCAACCATGAAGATTTAAAAGACAACCTTTGGGTGAATCATAATGAAATTCCAAATAACGGAATCGACGACGATAACAATGGTTTTACGGATGACTTTCGAGGCTGGAATTCTTTTACAGGCAACGATAATGTTTACAATAATGATGACCATGGAACTTCCGTTAGCGGAATTATCGGAGCGAAGGGAAATAATAACATTGGAGTTACGGGAGTAAATTGGGACGTAAAAATGATGATCGTTCGTGGAGGAAGTGGAGAAGAAAGTGAAGTCCTCATCTCCTATTCCTATGCCCTCAGTAATCGAAAAAAATATAATGAAACGAATGGCGCCGAAGGTGCATTTGTTGTTGCAACAAATGCCTCTTGGGGAGTCGATCAAGGAATGGCAGCAGATTTTCCTTTGTGGTGTGCCTTCTACGATAGCCTTGGCATGTATGGTATTCTTAATGCAGGTGCAACTGCCAATGATAATTTTAATGTAGAAATTGATGGCGATATGCCTACCACTTGTACAAGTGATTTTTTGATAGGCGTAACTAATTTGCAGAGTGATGATCTTAAACATCCCAACGCAGGTTATGGAAGTACATCTATTGACTTGGGTGCGCCAGGTGCACTCACATGGACGGTAGAACCAAATGATAATTATGGTCTTTTTGCGGGTACTTCGGCCTCGACTCCACATGTTGCAGGAGCCATTGCATTGCTCTATTCTGCACCTTGTTCTAATCTTCCTGCACTCGCATTAAATGATCCTCCTGCTGCGGCACTTTTGGTAAAAGATTATATTCTAAATAGCGTTGACCCTGTTGCTGACCTCGATGGTATTTCAGTTACGGGAGGTCGGTTAAATGTTTTTAATAGTATCCAAATGGTGATGGATAGTTGTGGGTCATGCCCTGCGCCTTCTTCATTGACAGCATCCAATATGACTGACGAAACTGCAGTCTTAACTTGGATTAACAATGACTCTACAATTACTACAAATATTCGATATAGAGAATTTCCAAATGGAACTTGGACAACTATTGCCAATGCTACAAGTCCTTTGACGATCACTAATTTATTGGGTTGTACCAATTACGAAACACAGGTAGAATCGGTATGTTCAAGTGAGCAAAGTGGTTATGTGTATAGCCATTTTTTTACAACAGAAGACTGCTGCCTTCCTCCTACGGACTTAACGATTGTAAGTACTACAGAGACATCTGTTGATTTAACATGGTCTCCAGTTTTTGGAGCACTTAATTATAATTTGGAACTGACTCCAACTGATCCTAATCTTCCACCGATTCTTCATAACACTTCAAATACAACAACTGCCATCCAAAGTTTGATGAGTTGTACAGAATATCAAGTTGCAATTCAGATTGAATGTGATACAGGGTTTTCTATTTTTAGTAATCCAATTACATTTGAAACTTCTGGCTGTGGTACTTGTAAGGACTTACCCTATTGCGCTGCTAAAAGTGATAACGCTAATTCCGAATGGATTGCTAATGTAACCTTAGCTGGTTTGGAAAATACATCTGCTTCGGATAATGGCTATGGCGATTTCACAGAACTTCCCTCTACGGATGTGGACGCTGGAACAACGTATTCGCTTTCCATTACCCCTGGGTACTCAGGGAGTTCGTTTGTTGAATTTTTTAGGGTGTGGATTGATTACAATCAAGATGGAGACTTTGAGGATTATTTAGAACTCGTCATCAATACACAAGATGCCCTCAATAGTACGGTGACAGAAGAAATTTTAATTCCATCAGGAGCATATTCAGGTTCTACTCGAATGCGGGTGATGATGGTTTGGAGCAATACTGGAATACCTGAACCTAATTCATGTGAAGATATTAATTTTGGAGAAATTGAGGATTATTGTTTAAATATTGTAGGAGGCGATGGAACGATTCCAACAGAAGATTTACAAAAAGGAATAAATGGTGTTAATGTTTATCCAAATCCTTTTTCTGAAAATATATTGGTTACCTTTAATTTAACAGAAAGAACAAAACTACATTGGGAATTATTAACGGTTGATGGAAAATCAGTTTTTAATTTTTCTAATGAATATCATTCAGGAACACAGAATTTAGAAATTCCAAATTTGGATGAACTTTCGCAAGGGATGTATTTTTTGAAAATAAAAACTGCGAATGAAATTGTAATGAAAAAAATTGTAAAAAGGTAAATTAAGTAGTAGGTATTAAGAACAACTTAAACCCTCATACTTAATACCTACTACTTAACTAAGAATATTAACAAACAAAAACTTACACCTCCATGAAATTTAATTTTCAACTTGTAACAACACTTTTACTTTTTTCGTTTTTACTTTTTTCAAGTTGTAAAACGAAAAAAACACCTACAGCAGAAACCGCTCAAACACCTCCTAAAAAAACTACAACTATAGTTGTTGATCCAAAAAATCAAACTGTAATTGGAGAATGTATTGATCGAAATAAAATCAAAAAAAATCAGGCTTGCCCTAGAAATTATGATCCTGTATGTGGCTGTAATGATAAAACTTATAGCAATGCATGTGAAGCAGAAAAAGCAGGAGTTACTAAATTTTCCAAAGGAGTATGCAATGATGGTTGCATCGACAAAACTAAAATCAACAAAGAGTTTGCTTGTATGGAAGTGTACGCCCCTGTCTGTGGTTGCAATGGGAAAACGTATCCGAATGAATGTTTTGCGGAGCACGCTGGTATTTTAATGACATTCCCTGGAGATTGTAAAGATTGTATTGATAAATCAAAAATTGATAAGAATCGAGGCTGCCCTGAAAACTGGGAACCTGTATGTGGTTGTAATGCTAAAACATATGGTAACACATGTGAAGCGAAAAGAGATGGCATTAAAAGATGGACACCTGGAGAGTGTAAAAAGAAAAAGTAGTTTTATTTGTAACCGCCAAATTCATTTGGCAGGTTGTTCAAGTAACTGGTGATTGGTAACTGTTTCCTTGTCGATGCTTGAATACGTATTCAACTATTTTCGATACAAATTACCAATCACAAGTCACTAAAAAAATCAATAACTCGTACAACCTGCCAAATGAATTTGGCGGTTACAATAACAACCTTTTTTAAAATAACGTGTTTTAATGAAAACTAAACTGATTGATTTGAATGAATAAAAGAAAGACGATTATTTCTACAATTTTAACCTTTCTAATTTTTTTAGGTGGAATGGCTGCCTATAAAATATTAAGCACTCCCGAAGAATCTATTGCAGCAACTATTGTAAAAAAAGCTACCCCCAGAAAAATTACTGCTTACCAAATCAATGCTCAATCTGCTTCGAATTTTATTCCCATTGATGGAAGAATTTCAGCATACGAACAAGTCAACCTTTCTGCCAATGTCTCAGGAATATTATTGCCTACTTCCAAGGTGACTAAGAAAGGAATGTACTTTCAAAAAGGAGAATTGCTTTTTGACATCGATCAACGAAAGGCTGTTTTTAATTTAAATGCCATGCGAAGTTCGTTGATGAATGCCATCACTTTGATGATGCCTGATCTTAAAATTGATTACCCTAATGCGTATTTGAATTGGAAAAATTACTTGGATAATTTTGAAATAGAAAAATCCGTAAAAGCATTACCCGAAATTTCAAGTGAAAAAGAAAAGTACTTTGTAGGAGTTCGAAATATTCATAACATTTATTATAATATCAAAAGTGCGGAAGCACAATTAGCCGATTTTAAAATCTACGCACCTTTCTCTGGAGTCATTGCTCAAACCAATATTTTTCCTGGGTCAATGGTCATGCCGGGACAACCTTTGGCTTCCATGATAAATACTGCGCATTATGAATTAGAAGCTCCGATTACTGAAGAGAACTTGGATGATGTTAAAATTGGAAATGTGGTAGAGTTGATCGGAACAAGTGGAAATAAAAAATGGACGGGCAAAGTAGTCCGCATTGGAAACACAATTGACCCTGCCACTCAAAGCATCCCCGTTTATATAAAACTAAGTGGTCAAGGGCTTAAAGAAGGCATGTATCTTAAAGGAAAAATAAAAGGGAAATCCTTGCCCAATGTCATTACGCTTCCCAAAAAATCAATTGTCAATCAAGAATTTATTTATACGCTAAAAGACTCAACATTATATTTACAAAAAATAGAAATTCAAAATTCAGATGATAAAAATGTTTTTGCAAAACAGCTTTCGCCTGAAACTTGGATTGTCAAAGATGATCCGAGAGGATTATTTAATGGGCAAAAAGTGGTTCCTATTTTTGAATAAAAGTAACCGCCAAACTTATTTGGCTGGTTGAATTGTTATTGGTTATTGAGTTATTTCGAATACTGTAAAAAAGTACGTTTATTCGAAATAACTCAATAACAATTCAACCTGCCAAATGAATTTGGCGGTTACTTCAAAAAATTACTTTTGAAAAATATCATCAAATATTTTCTAGAAAATCCGATCATGGGGAACACGTTAATGTTCTTCCTTTTTATCATTGGATTTTTTGGATTGATGAATTTAAAATCTTCTTTGTTGCCAGAAGTTGATCCTCGAATGATTACTATTGAGTTGGTTTATCCAGGATCTTCACCAGAAGAAATTGAAGAGGGAGTCATCACCAAAGTAGAAGAAAACTTAAAAGGCTTGGATGGTATCGAACGTACCTCTTCCATCAGTTTTGAAAATGTAGGTTTTGTCACCATCGAAGTTTTAAAAGGATTTGATACCGATTTGGTTTTACGAGATGTAAAAAATGCAGTCGATCAAATCAACTCCTTCCCAGTGGATATGGAGCGTCCCGTCATCGCCAAAGTGGAGTTTCTAAGTTTTGCTGCTGTCTTTTCATTGAGTGGAGATGTGGACTTGCGTCAGCTTAAAGAAGTTTCCCGAAGGGTGGAAAAAGAACTCCTCACATTCGATGATATTTCCAAAATAGAAATTTCAGGTTTTCCAGAAGAAGAAATCGAAATCAGTTTTAGAGAATCAGATTTACGTCGGTATAATTTGACTTTCGATCAAGCCTTGATGAGTGTTCGAAGTAGCAACCTAGAAGTGACTGGTGGTAAAATAAAATCGGAGCAAGAAGAACTACTCATTCGAGCAAAAAATAAAAAATATTTCGCAGACGAATTACGGGAAATCATTGTTAAAAACAATCCCGATGGTGGTTTAATTCGACTGCATCAAGTTGCTGACATCAAAGATCAATGGGAAGATGTCCCTAGTCGCTCCTATCTCAATGGTGATCCTGCGGTTATTTTCACCATACAAAATACCATCAAAGAAGATGTTTTAAAAATAACAGAACACCTCCGTCAATACATTGTGGATTTTAACCAACAAAACACTTCCGTAAAAGCGACAATGGTACGAGATGGCTCCGAAGCACTCAATGAAAGAATCAATCTTTTGGTTGAAAATGGATTATTAGGATTTGTTTTAGTGGTTTTAATATTGGCTCTATTTTTAGATTGGCGGTTGGCATTTTGGGTTGGATTAGCCATTCCGACTTCCTTTGCAGGGATGTTGATTTTTGCGGGATACTTTGACGTGACCATTAATTTATTTTCCTTATTTGGGATGATCATCGTAATTGGAATTTTGGTAGATGATGGTATTGTGATTGCGGAAAATATTTATCAAAAATATGAAGAAGGATTGGAACCAATGGAAGCGGCATTGGAAGGAACATGGGAAATGTTCCCTGCTGTTTTTGGAGCAATCATCACTACGATTGTAGGTTTTTCATCTACCTTTTTTTTGGATGGAAGCATGGGACAGTTTGGAAGAGACTTGGCTGTGGTCGTGATAATTTGTTTGGTTTTTTCATTGGTAGAAGGTGCTTTGATTTTGCCTGCCCATGTCGCACATTCCAAAGCTTTAAAAAATAGAGATGCAAAACCCAATATCATTTTAAGAGGTTTTAATAAAATTTTGATTTGGGTTAGAAAAAAAACATATCGACCACTTTTGAATTTTGCCATCAATTATCCCTTGCCAATGGTTGCTATTTGTATTGTGAGTATGGCGATTACCGTAGGGGCGTATCAAGGTGGAGTGATTCGAAATACTTTTTTCCCAAACCTTGCCAGCGAACGTTTTTTTGTCGATTTAAAAATGCCAGCAGGAACACGAGTGGAAGATACGGAAGCTATTTTAAAACGTATCGAAGTGGCTGCTAATGACATGAATGCGAAATATCGAGACCAACGATTTGAAGGAAAAGATTTGATTTTAGATGTGGTAAAAAAAATTGGCAGCAATGCAAACGAGGGTGACATCACCTTCTATTTGATGGCGACAGAAGAACGGGGAGATTTAACTGCAAGAGATTTAAGTAGTGAATTAAGAGATCGTGTGGGAGAAGTGTATGAAGCTGAATATTTAAAATATTGGGTACGAGGTGCTTTTGGAAAACCTGTAGACATTTCGATTTTGGGAAGCAATCCAGAAGAGTTGGTACAAGTGACTGCAGAGATTCAAAAAGCATTGAATCAAATGCCCGACCTACGTGATGTAGTTACCAATAATGCAAAAGGATTAAAGGAAATTAATTTGGAATTAACGCCCAAAGCCTACAATCTTGGATTTACTTTAGGTGAGGTGATTCGACAAGTGCGACAAGGTTTTTTTGGAGGAGAAATTCAAAAACTCCAACGTGGTGAGGACGAAGTAAAAGTATGGGTTCGCTATCAATTGGAGGATCGTTCGGACTTGAGTGATTTGGAAAAAATGTACATCCGAAGTCCGCAAGGGTTGTCTGTTCCTTTGGGGGAGCTGGCAACATTTTCTATTGATCGAGGGATAACGGCTGTACATCATTTGGATGGGCAAAGGGAAATAAGAATCGAAGCGGAGATTGCCAATAGCCGTGTTTCTGTTTCAGGTATTTTGGGAAAAGTGCAAGATGAAATCGTTCCTCCTATCCTTGAAAAATATCCATCCGTAAAAGTTGATTATAATGGCGAAAGTCGCGAACAAGAGAAAACCATGAGCACGCTAAAATCTTCTTTGGCAATGGTTTTTTTGATTATCTTTTTTATCATGGTTATCACTTTTAAATCAGTCAGTCAAGCGTTGATCGTTTTTGTTGTTATTCCATTTGGAATGATTGGAATTGGGATGGGGCATTATTTGATGGACTTACCTGTGAGTATGATTTCGATGCTTGGACTCGGTGCGTTGATTGGAATTTTGGTGAATGATGCTTTGGTTTTTGTTACAACTTTTAATGATAAAATTAAGGCGGGAGATTCATTTGATGATGCGTTGTATAAAACTGGAATTTCTCGTTTTCGCCCGATTGTGCTGACTTCGATTACTACCATTGTAGGACTAGGCCCTATTATTTTAGAGAAAAGTTTGGGGGCGCAAATGTTGATTCCTATGGCGGTGGCGGTGGCTTTTGGGTTATTAATTGTAACGGTGATTATCTTAGCTATGATTCCTTCTTTATTAAAAATATCGAATGATATTAAAGTGTACGCTTTGTGGATTTGGGAAGGAGAACGGATTGAAAGAACTACTGTGGAACCTGCTTTTCAAGGCCGTAAATATCATGTTATAATGACGGGTATTGGAGCTGTTTTGGTTTTGGGTTGGTTAATTGGGATGGGTTGGTTGGCGATGTGGCTAGTGGAAATTTTCTTTGACTAGAGGAGTCCTTCAAGAACTCCAAGTTCTATCGTACCCATATAGATGGGCAGCAAGTTCTTTGACAAATTTGTATATCAAATAAGTAGTTTAACTCCTTCAAGAATATTATAAAATCTAATGAGTCCTTTCTTCATAGTGATGGGACCAGGTGGTCGTTCTT
>CAKZSH010000028.1 GCA_937918905.1 uncultured Saprospiraceae bacterium | reverse complement strand
AAGCAGAGTTCGCAAAGCCTTTTTATCAAGAACACTTTGAATCTCTGCATCTCAGCTCATTTTTATTTTAATAAAAATCCTCTGCGACCTCAATAAGTTATTCGACCAACTCCGTGTCTCAGCGACTCAGCGTTCAATACTCAATATATTTTCGAAACTAGATTATTATATTTTTTGCGTAACATCAGTTATAAATAATTATGAACAAGAACTTATCTTTAGAAAATGATTTGAAATTAAAAAAATTAAAATTCAAGTTATGTTATATCCCATTGTTGGTCTAGGCGTTTTATTCTTTTGTATCGCTTTTATACTTACTGAAGGAAATGCAAAATATTTGCTTTCAGGTTATAATACCATGTCGGAGGAGGAACGGAAAAGATTTGATTTAAAATCCTTTATTCCTTTTTATAAAAACTTCCATATTTTTCTAAGCATCTCATTTGTTGCCATTGGGGTTGCTTTGAATTCTATAAGTATAAATGCTGCTGGAATATTTTTAGCAGTTTATCCTATTGTTGCTTACATTTATTTTATTTGGAAAAGTAATCAATTTCAAAAAGGAAAACCCAAGTCCATGAATACGATGGCTATTATTGTTTTAGGAGCAACATTGGTTTTTGTATTAGGATTGTTAGGAATGGGATTTAAAGAAGATACTTTAACCATCAAAAGTGATTCATTGGAAATAAGTGGTAGCTATGGAGAAGATATTCCTTTTAATGATATTGAGTCCATTTCTCTGACCAATGAATTACCAAATATTACTATGCGAACGAATGGTTTTTCATTAGGAGAAATAAAAAAAGGATATTATAAATCATCAGAAGGTAAAGTAAAATTAGTTTTGAATTCTCAAAACAAACCATTTTTAAAAATAAAAAAGAAAGAGGGATTTCCAATTTTCTTTACTGGTAAAAGCCAATCCGCTGAGATTGTTTTAAATCAAATTAAAGGTTCTAATCCTTCTTTAATAATTGAGTAGTTTTTTCTTTCAAATATTAAAATCAAAAAGCCTTGCTTCCAAATTGGAACCAAGGCTTCTTGATTTAGCAATAAACGTTAAGTATTATTTCTTTTCAAGACCTTCCAATATTCCTTCAAATTTTTCTAGAATCTCTTTTCCATCTTTTTCCAAATCTTTTAATTTCTCTTTAAATTTTGGATCATCTTTTAGTTTTTCTAATTCCCCTTTTAAATCACCACCTTTCTCTTCCAAAATTTTTGCGAGGTCTTTTCCCTCTCCCTCTAAATCTTTAAGCATATCTTTTAATTTAGCTTGAAGTTCTTTATCACCAACAATATCTTTGCTTTTATCTCCTAGCAAGTCCAATAGTTCTTTAGCACCTTCAACGCCTTTATCAATTTTTGCATTGGTCTCTTCTGGTGGTGCATCGCATCCTACTAAAAATGAACATGCGATAAATAATAGGAACACTAATTTTTGAAAATTCATTGTTACAGGTTTTGATTGATTAATTAATTTGTATTTAAAACGTAATTATTCAGTATTAGGTGTACACGAGTCAAGGTTTGACTTCTCAAGTCAAGCCTTGACTTATAAAAACATCAATACAAGTCAAAGCCTGACTTTTTAAGTCAGACCTTGACTCATGTACAGCCAATGATTAATATTTAAATTTTAATAGAATTTGATTATTTTCTTTTCAATGGGATTAATAATTCTTCCAGCCCATTCGTTTTAATCACATGCATGGTCTCTAATAACATCCCTAATTTTCCTTTTGGAAAACCTTTGTTATGAAACCACTCTAAATAGGAAACTGGCAAATCACAAAGCAATCGACCTTGGTATTTTCCAAAGGGCATTTTCATCGTAACGAGTTGGATTAAAATTTTTGGATCTAGCAATATATATTAAATTTAAACGATTTCATTATAATTATTCATTGCAGCTGCGCTGTTATGAGACTTTCAATATGATTTTAATTTTCAAAAATAATAATCAAAAACTACAAAAATTATCATTCTACCACTTATCTTGCATATGATACCAAACTACTATGCCCATTGTCAGATTCAATTTCCAACTCAAATTTAGGAACTTCTTCCGAGACTTCTTTTTCTTCATGGAGAAACTGTCAACTATTTTCTGGTCTCAATGAAAATCAACTCAATAATTTGGAGCGTCATTTAATTTCAAGAGATTATTCCACAGGCGACTTTATCATAAGGGAAGGCACCTATGGTGATGCCATATTTTTTATTGAAAAAGGTACTGTCGATATTCTGAAAGAAGACGTAAAGTTAGGCGAAAATCATCATGGAGATTATTTTGGAGCTATGGCGTTGATGGAAAATACTTCAAGATCGGCAGATGTAATTGCAACTGCTCCTTTGTCTGTTAAAGTGCTTACAATCAATCAATTGAAAGCTATCGAATCGGATGATGTTTTTATCAAAGTATTGACCAACCATATGATTAAACAGCAGGATTTGATTAGAAGTAAAAACGAAGATTTGATTAATATCACTAAGGCAAAATTGGACGCTGCAGAAACCAAATTGCAAAAAACTAAGCCCTATCCTTATCTCATCATCATACTTTTAATTCTAGTTATTATTCTTACAGCTTTCCATCTTATCGACCATTTATAAAATAAATTAATGAATAATTCAGACGGTAACAAAAGATCAAACATTGAAATTGGATTATTAGTAGAAATCGTTCAAAAGCATCATCAACATTCAGGTGAATTAACGGAAGGTTTTGTAAAACGGATTTTGACAAAATCACCAAATCATCCTCACGGTATAAAAGTAATGTTACAAACTGGTGAAGTTGGGAGAGTGAAAAATATTATTTTAGATTAAGTTTGCGAGTAGGCTTTGCCACATAGCATACATAGGTCTTTTCAGAATAGAACACATAATTTTTCTAATTGTGTTACATACTTATAATCCTAAAAATTGGGAACAAAATATAGTTTTGGACATTCCCGGTATTCGACAATTATTAATTATTCATTTTTCATTATTAATTGCAGCTCTACTGCTATATGTTATATTGTAAAAACACCTATGTGCGCTATGTGGCAAATCCTACTCATGAACTATCCCATCAATTTTTCTATAAAATCTTTACTTCCATCATTTGCCCAACCATCCAATTGAGCAGGATCTTTTAACTGTTGCCCACGCATACGAGGAACTACCAAATACCCACAACTCACATCAGAAAGACCTGACATGTCACTCCATAATTTTTCAATTTGAGCAACTGGATAAATATCTTCTTGACCGTGCCCCCATCTGTATTTTACATCTTTAATCGTAACATAAGTAGGAAGTCTTTGAGCACGTGATCGAACCGCTTCGTCCAGTTGTTCCAATGAACCTTGCAAATCTTTTCGAGTCAATCCAAACCATTCCAACAATTGATCGACTTGAATCCAAGTGGTCATACTATTATAAAAACTTAAATTCAATTCATCCTCTTCTCTAGGTTGTGCAAGTCCTTCCAGCATTCTTACTTTGCCATTTACCTTTGCCAATCCTCCACCACGATCTTCCAATCTTCGAGGTACTACTTCAAATGTAAGCATATTGTTAGAAGATAAATGTTGGCTCAAAGCGGCCGCATCCAAATCTGCTCCAAGCGTATCCACATTATGTAACATGATGGTTTCAACCTTTGGATTCTTTTTCAATAAATTAGCTAGGACACCATTTCGAAGTAAATTAGGTAACTCATACCAATGCCCCAAAGGACTAAATCTTTGTCTTGCTAAATTGTCCACATAATCAGTTCCTTCCCCTTTACTTTTTGCCCATCCTAAAAGTGCGCCTCTCCCCTGCTCCAAAACTTTCTGTTTATTTTCATCTAAAATTTCTTGCGGCATTTCTTCCCACAGAAATTGTAAATCTCTCACCATTGGAACAAACCGTTGACCGATGGATTTTCCTGGAGAAACATAAACAGCACCCTTGTAACCATAATTTCTAGTTTGCTTCAGCGCATCAACAATTGGCTGATAGGTCAAGTAACTTGTTGCAATGATGTGGGGAAGATTTGCGCCATAGAGTGATGCAATGCGTTTAGTTTTTGCAATATGAATTTCCAAAAAACTTTTATGTTCTCCTCTAATTTCTGCAAAAGGATTTAATGCTTTGATGACTCCTGCTCCTTTTGTCCAACGACTTCCTACACCGCCTGCCAAACTCAAAACAGCCACTTTCCCTGCTTTCAATGCAGCAATCCCTTTCCTCTTGTTTTTAATTTTTTCCAAATAAAACACATCTTTTTTTCCTACATCTTCAATAACTGTATCTAATGAAAGTCTGTTTCGTGATAAACCAATTCTACCTTTTTGCAAATCTTTCCGCAACTGTTCATGTTGGATTTCATCAAATCCATTTTCACTTTTAATTTTTGAGGATAAATTATTTTGAGCGATTCGATTGGCTTCCATTGCCGTATCAGAAACTTGAAATAAGTTACTCACCAAACTTCGTAACAAGGTATATGCAGCATCTTGTTTTTTGATAAAAGTAGTGTAAATATCTATCTCAGCTCGTCGTTGATATGCAATGGATTCAGGAGTTTGCCGAGCTAACTCTTTGATTTGCAAACCATAATAACGTTCTGGCATCAATGCTTTTCCACCCTTTTGTATTTTGCTAAAACTACCTTTGTTATTTATTTCAAAATTGTAAACGACTGGTTCCATTGCAAATGGCAATGCAGATGAAAGTTCTGATTTTGTTTCTCTTAAAATATCTAAAACGCCTTGCTTGCGTTTTTCATATCGTTGAGGTTTGACGTACATTCCCATTCCTCCTCCTGACATTCCACCCAACATCATAAATCCTAAATAGTCTTTTTTAAATCTGCTTTTTGCTTTTTTAATAATGACTTCTGTAAAATGTGTAGATGCCCAAGGGATGATCGTCTTGATCGGATAATCAAAATTTTTAGAAGTCAATTTGGCCAATTTCGGAATGTCTCCATTTTTTAAAGCTACTAAAATTTGATCGTAGATTTTTGTTGTTGCATGTCTTGCTTTCCATTCTTCACCTGAACGATATAAATATTTTTCAGTCACCATTTCTAAAATAGGGCCAACATTCTGAGCCATTCCACCATGCATTAAAACCAAGGATTTTGTCAATCGCTCCGCAAATTCAGGATGTAGATCTTCTCCTTTTAAAACTCTATGACGAGGCAATAAACATCCATTACTAATTCCGAATTCAGGATCTCCCTCTTGAGCAAAAGCTCCCTCAATGGCTTTGACTCCAGGCCACACTCCACCCGAATCTTGCCACCCTCCGCCAGATCCTCCAATCCACTCGCCAAGGATAGCACGAGAAGCAACTAGTCTTCTTTCTGATTCTAACAATGCTCCTGCAAGGTTTTTAGTTTGCTGAGTGGCTCTCATCAAAGCACTAATTATCGATCCTAACAAGTTGGTCGAAACTGCAAATCGGGAACCTTTGGGAATATCATTGACCATTGTTACCACTTCCAAGCCCATCCCTGGTGCAACAATTCGACTGAGTATTTCTGCTAAAGATTGTTGCGTTCCTTCAAAGGCAGGAGTGATACAACCCGAAGCAATGACTCCTGCTTTTACTAGTCCTAAATAATCATTTCCAAAATTAAATAAATCATCAAGATCAGTAATGTCTTTTGTCGTACCTAAATCCACACTTGTCAATCGAATGAGTGGTTCCGTTATCACTCTGACATAAGTTTGAATTGGGGGTCGAATACTTTTATCTCTACCGTACACGCCAAGATTAATCGAAACATTGAGCACCCTTGCTCCTTTCGGATAATCCATTCCTAGAAAGAAAATGTCCGACCATCCACTATGAGTCAAATCCATTCGAACAGCAGTTTGCTCTTCCAAGATTGGGAATAAAGTAGATCCTTCTTCCCTCTTCAATAATTGTGGATGAATATGAATGGGATGTTGTTCTGCAAAACCACCTCTGAACATCCATTGATTTCCAACACTTGCTCTTACACTTCGTCGAACTTGATCTGCCAAAATTTGAAAACTACGCTGGTGATAGGCTTCCGATAAGGCACTCATCAATGTACCACTTGGGCCATCTTTTTTTTGTGCTATATGAAAATGACTAATCGCTTCTTCAAATCTTCGATTCAACAAATGGATATAACCTTCGTAGGGAATAATTCCAGTATCTGGAAGCTTAGGATGTTGTTGTAAAAAATACCGATACGCACCATGCAAAAACAAACATGCACGAACTCGTTCATATAAATTCTCCGTACTTTTTCGAAAATCTTCTAATTCTTTTAAATCCTTTAACAATACATTTACAGATTTTCCTTTGCATAAATCAAAGAAAGATCTATCTCGAAATTTAGGATTAGAACTAGTTATGGTTTCTATAAATATATTCAAGTTGATTTATTTTGATTAAGGATAAATGATGTTGAGAAAAATATTTTTTTGAGATTCCACCCCCCAACCCCCGCCAGCGGGGGAGATAGTACGCGTCCTTTTAACGCGATAGAAACACGTTCATTCTCCCCCGCTGGCGGGGGTTGGGGGGGTGGAATCTCAAAAAAATATTTTTCTCAACATCATTTATCCATAATTTTGAATCCTATTCTTTATTTTATTTTTTTAAATGCTAATTGTTCAATGATACTCGACAACAATTCTTCACTATAAGGCCCATCCTGACCAAATGCAAGTTGAGCTTCCAACCAACCAAAACGAGTTCCTAAATTGAATCTCCTTCCTGTGACCTCTTTTGCTAAATATTTTTGATGCTGAGCCAATTGTTGCAATGCAGGAGTTAACTGAAGATCAGTTCCTTTTTTATTTTTTTTCATTTGTTGTTCGAGAAAAGAAAAAATAGGTGCTTCAAGGACATGCATCCCAAAAAAACAAAGATAATGACCTACTCGCATCCCAGCCGTTTGAAGTTCCAATTCCGCCTGACTGATGGATGGCTTTTCAATAATTTTTTCTATTTCATACACTCCATTATAAGTGTTCACATGTTTCCCAGTTAACGTTCCATAATGACCAATGAGGTGCTCGTTAGTAGCATTGACTGCCGAAACGGAACAAGTTTCCTTTTTGGCTAAATCCACTAATTGAGAGGCACAATTCATTTCGTCCAAACCCGATCGATAAAGATGATCTCCCAATAACAATAAAAATGCATCATCTCCTACAAACTTTTGACCGCACATCACAGCATGTCCAAATCCAAGCATTTCTTCTTGAACTACAAACTGTAATCTATCCAAAAGATTAGTGATTTTTTCTGCTTGACCTTTTGCCCAATCCACACTTCCATACGAATGGGTCAAATTATTTTTCAAGGTTGTAAAAGCTTCCACATATCGTTTTTCGTCACCTGGTGCTACGATCAAACAGATTTCTTCAATACCTGATGCAAAGGCTTCTTCAGCAATAATTTGGATAATTGGTTTGTGAACTCCGTCCACATCGGCAAGTGGTAACATTGCTTTTTGCACAGTATCGCCTACTGGATATAGGCGACCTCCTCGTGCTGCTGCAGTTATGATGGCTTTAGTAATTTTCATAGAGCTATTATACGATAAAAGAGTGGAAAAGATGGGTATAATTTTGAAAAAAATTAAATCTTGAAATTGGTTAATGAGTTATTGGGTTATTGAGTTATTTCGAATAATTTGTTTTGCAAAGGTCCGAGAGAGTCGGATTTACATCCGACGATCGCTATACACAAGTCAAGGTTTGACTTTTCAAGTCAAGCCTTGACTTATAAGAACATCAACATAAGTCAAAGCCTGACTTAAAAAGTCAGACCTTGACTCGTATACAGCCAATGCTGAATAGGTACAGCAAATCTTAAATCTCATAAAACCATTCCTAAAAAATCACTTTATACTAAATACCATACTTCCATTTTTATCATGAGATTTTAAAATACGACCTTCATTTTGTAATAAATCAAGGTATCCTAAAATCATATACATGCCACTAAAATCTGGTGGAATAAATTGATAAGGGTACATTTTTCGATTAATTTGATAAGGAGAAATAAGTCCATTTTTTATAGCTTCATAACATTCTTCTTTTCGCATTTGAATACGTGCTAATTGTTTGTCAATCATCTGATTAGCATCCTGAAAAGTTTCCCCATGACCGGGGTAAACAGTTTGAATATTATATTTTTTTAGTCGTTCGAAAGAATGAAGTAAATCAATGAGTGGCTGAACAGGCTCGTCTTTTTTATTGGGGTTTTCCATAAGAATCGGCATGGGGGCGATAGGCAATAACATATCACTTCCAAAAATTCGTTTTTCTTGTTTTTGCAAAAAAACATATTGCGTCAAACTATGTCCAGGTGTATTTAAAATCTCCCATTCTGTATTTCCAATTCGTAGAAAATCGCCTGCTTCGTAAAAATGGATTCGATCCATTTCTTGAATCTGTCTCCCTAGTTTTGTCATTTCTACAAACTGTAAGACTTGATTATAAATCTTCTGTGGAAAACCAACAGTACTGAATATTTTTTTATTAAAATCACCTTGTCGCTTTTTCATTTCAGTAGGTTGGGAAAACCATCCTTCGATAACTTTAGGTGCTCTTACAATGGCATTACTATGCGCCATTATTTCAGGTAGTAATCCGATGTGATCACTATGCTCATGAGTAATTATTACCTGCTCAATATCTTTAACTTGGTAGCCTAAGTCGTTTATTTTTTTTTGAAACAAATCCCAATTCTCTTCACTATACAAACCACAATCAATGAGTGTCAATTGCTCTCCTGGAATGAGGTAACAATTCACAGTTTGAAACATAATTCCTAAGGGGATTTCTATTCGAAAAGGTTCAATTGGCATTCTTTGTTTTTTATTTTTAGTAACTAATCAGCAATTTTCAAAAGTTGATTAGTGAATCAGTTAAATAGTTGATTAGGTCTAGAACTACGAATTAAGGACAATCATAAAAATCACAGTTATTATAATCAATCCGCGTTAAAAAATCCAAATCAAAATTATTTTAACACGGATTGATTATATGATAATTATGATTTTTATGATTGTCGAATACTGTTGATGCATTGATTCGCATTTGTAACAAAATTTTAAAACTTACGATAACCTAATTAACTAATAGCGAAGCACATAATTAACTAATCAACTTTTCATATATGCATCCCACCATTCACAGGTAACACCTCATCACAACCATTATATTCAAAAGTAAAATCGCCAGTTTTAAAATCTAAAACCAAACGATGTCTTGCTCCAATCGTATTTGGACTTGCGGTAGGATAACCCGCATCCCCTTTGTACATGCAAACCATTTTACCATCGTTCATTTGTAAAGTAGGTAGAATAAAAATGGGTTCCGCTTGACTCAATAGTTGTTCAACTTCTTTGACTGATTTACATTTACTTATCAATTGCAAACTCATCAATGTAGGTGGCATCATTGCTAATCCACCTTCTTTCAATTTATCGATTGCTTTTTGCGGATTGACCCAAAGGTGTTTTTTAATTTCACTATCATCTACTGTAACTTTTGTAGAAACATCATTTACTCCACCAAAGAAAAAATAGGTGGCGTACCTTCGAGGTTCAATAACTGGAGTTGTCCAATGTCTAAAAAAAATAAGACCATCTATATCAATGTCTAAATCAGCCTCTTCCTTCGTTTCTCGAACTGCAGCTAGTTTTGCAGCAGCTAGTTCGTCTTCGCTAGCTGCTAGTTCTTCAGGTTCAATTTTACCACCTGGGAAAACCCACAAGCCACCTGCAAAAGCCAATGCCTTATTTCTTTTTAATAACAAAACTTCCAATTCTCCATTGTAATCTCTTGCTAGCAAAATGGTAGATGCTAATCTTATGTTACTCATAAATAGACGTTAATTTCAAAAAAGCGAAGGTAATGTTTTGCATTACAACAAAAAAATAGAGCCACTTAAAACAAAATTTAAGTGGCTCTATTTTTTATAAAATCAAGTAGTTAAATTAAAATTCCAATCCCATCCTAAATCTAATTCCTAAACCTCTCACACCAAATAATTCAGGGACATTTGGATTATCTAAATAGTTAAATCTTTTTACTAAATCCAAAGAAAGTATTTTAAAAATATTAGCGATACCTACACTACCTTCAAGGTAGGGTTTATCTTCCAAAGTAAAAGTCGTAATGTTCCCTTCCAGATCAGTTGGAAATTGAATTAACCCTGGATCTAAATTCGGATTGTTTCTATCCGTTACACCTCCGTACAACATTTTAAAAGTAAAGACCTCTCTTAATTTTAATTTCCTAATCAAAGGCATTTTGTTCAAGAGGTAACCATTCATAAAATACAACACATTTAAACTCACATATTCATCACTTACAAACTCCAAAAAGTTCATCAAATTATATGAAAATGTTTGGTAAGAAAAAGTTTGATTTGCTCTCGGTAAAAACATTAGATTGAATGGAACGTCACCAAATACTTTTCCTCCTTCCAAATAAACATGAGCCATTCCTAAAAATGAGAAACGAAATTTTTTGAAAATATTTAAAGTCACCTTATGATAATCATAATCACTATCTAGGAATTCAGGAATTCCATATTGGTAGTTTAAAGTAAAAATAGGATACTTATTAAACAAGTTCGTTCTATAAGTTCGACCTTGCAAAAATTGTTCATTGGGTGCCCACCGTAGTCTAACCCCTGCCTCAGTGATGTTTACTTCTGCTAATGATTTTTCAACCTCGTTCTCTTTAAATTTAAAAAACAAAGATCCGATAGGACGTTCTCTTCTTTTTTCAAAACTAAATTGATAAGAAAAATTACTATCTGTTTCTCGTTGATATTCCAATCTGCTGGAAGTGAAAAAAATCATCTTGTCAAATACCCCTCTTTTAAAGGAAAGCAAGAAATTATCTTCATTGATAAACTCTAAATTCTGCCCTGGAAAATTAGTATCATGTTGATGTCGAAAAGAAATATAATGTCTTGGATTTTCATTAAAATCATCGTTAAAGGAATACAAAGCCTGAGTTGAATACTTCCATTTCTGATCTCCAAATGCATAAAGTAATTGTCCTTGCAATCTAAGTTTCTTAGAAAACTTCATATTCGTTTCACCTCCAAATCTAACTCTACGACCTTCTACTTGGTTAAATCCATAAAATCCGTTGGCTGGTCCAATATCAATAGGGCCTACTGGAATATAACCAGTTGATACAAAATTGATGAGGTTCAATGTATTTCTAAAAGCGGGAATCTGTTGCAGCGTGTCCACCGTTTTATAAATAGCTGCTTCTTTTTCAGTCAATTCGGAAGGACGATTTTTATTCCAATAAGATTCATCTTTTTCAAAAAGATCTTCCGAGTCCACCTTTTTATTTACTCCTGCCCATATTTTTTTATCGGGAGGTTGGTTAAAAACATGATCCGTATGTTCTATTGTTTTTCTCCCAAAAAATCCAAACCCTTTTTTAGTTAATTGAAAATCAAGAATCAAATTATCCTTAGCCACAATCCATACGTCGCCAGATTTTTTAAACTCTTGAGAAACTCGCATATCACTAATCCAATTCAAATTAATTTGATCCGTGATTCCCATATCTACTTTCACTACCGTGTAATTGGAATCCAAGGAAATAAATAAATTTCCCTTAAATCCAAAGTTCTGCTTATTGGCAGGTTGGAAAGCGAGATCAATGCATTTCACATCATTGACCACCGTAGAATCATTAATATAAAATTGATAGAAAAAGGGAGCAGTTTTCGACAGAGGACTTACAAATTGTACCCCTGCAACATCAATGTTATTTTTGTAAATATCGACCTCTTGATAAATCATATCCATCAATTGGGAAACCGTATTGTCATCCACCAATTGTTCGAAATTGGAAATCTTTACTGCATCTCTAAACTCTCTATCTGTGCTTGGATTTTTTCGATAATAAACCCTCGAATTAGTTTCTTGAAGATAAACAGGAAGGTATGGTTTTCCATTAATATCCGAAGTATCGACATTTTCAAAAATAAATTGAAACCGATTAAACATCTTACGATCTCGAAATTTGTCTGTAATATTATTGAGGTCTAATTCAATTTTTTCATACTTATTATATTGATAATAGTCTTGGCTTTCGAGGCGGTTTTTATCTTTATTAGCAATTGCTTTTTTTACGAAAGAAACAGCAGGATTCCCTCTCCTACGGTATCTTCTTTTTTTCGCTTTAATTACAATTTCGCCAAGTTGAGTGGAGGCACTCTTTAACTCAAAGTCAATGATTTGTCTTTTCCCTAATTCAATTTTGACCGTATCAGATTGGTATCCAACATACGATACCACAATTTGGTCACTCATCCATTGAGATTCAATTTCGTAGTAACCATCAAAATCTGTGGTGGTCCCAACGGTTGTTCCAACAAAACCAATATTTACAAAAGGTAAGACTTCTTTGGTATTTGCATCAATTACTTTTCCTTTAACCTTGGTTAAACTTTGAGCATAACTTTGGGAAAGACTTAAAAACAGTAAAAAACAAAGGGATACCATCCACTTTGGTTTTTTTAAATAAAATTCCATTTGTGTGGTGTTCTGATTTTTATGAAATAGGAGTAAGTAATTGCAGATGCAGTTTTTCTCAAAATAAAAGTTGTTCAAAAAAATGTTCCAATTTTTAAAACGGCTAAATTAAAATTAAAGTTTACAGTTCGTAATATTTATCTCAACTTTTCTGGCTTCAACGTCTTCAATAGGACTTCATATTTTTTAATATCAATAACTCCGTAAATGTCTGATTTTTTGTTGGAAAAACAGGTACAAATGAAACGAATAGTTATAAATTATAGATGAATCATCTATTTTTATCTTCGAATCGTTCCTTTTAAAATTACGTTGTTTTTATCACTTCAAAACTACTCGTAATTTCCGCAGCTTTTTCCAACATTTTAGAAACAGAACAATATTTCTCCAAAGACAAAGCCACCGCTTGTTCTGCTTTATTTTCTTTTACTTCGCCATATATTTTATAATGCATATGGATTTTGGTGTACACTCTTGGAATCTCCTCTCTGCGAGTTCCGTCCACATCCACTTTTACGTCAGTTACTTTTTGTCTCATTTTTTCCAAAATCATAACAATATCAATGGTACTACATCCTGCTACTGCCATCAAAATGGTTTGCATTGGCCCTGCAGCTGTTCCATCACCGCTAAGGTGAACTTCATGTCCATCCTCATTTTTTGCGATGTATTGATTCAATGAATTATTAGTTTCTAAAGTAATTTTCATCTTATGAGTTTTTTATTAAATCTCCAATCATTTTTTGAATTCCTTCCAATCCCAAATCATTCATTTTTTGAATATTTTCTTCTGGAATTAAATTGGTATTGGAATGCGAATGTATGGCTTTTTCCACACTTTCTTCTCTTAAAATATGTAACATGGGAAATGGAGAACGAGTCACATAATTTGAAGGCGCATCCAAATCTTCACCTGCAAATTGAAAGTCAGGATGAAACATGGCTACTTGCAAAACACCTTCTAAATCGTATTTTTCTAGGATCGCATTAATGACTTCCTGAAAGTCATTATAGTCTAAAAAATCATTCAATAAATTGGGATGAATGATAAAGGTCGTCTCCAATTCATGATTTGATTTTTTTTGTAAAAATTCTAATTCCTCAATAAACGTAGCTACTAATTTTTCTAAATCATTTGTCTCTTCCAATCGGTATCGAATACGATTATTTACAAATGGATGATTTGCAAAAGGACAAAGGTTTAATCCTATTACAAATTTTTCAATCCAACTTTTGGTTTTTTCAATTACATCCATTTTGTAAATATATTGTTGGTAAAAAACAAAAAGAGAACAATGGGATCTTTAAGAGGTTAAATTTCTTGTTGGATACAATTGTTCTCTTGTATGATTTTATTTTGGTTATTGAGTTATTGGTTATTGAGTTAATAACTCATGTTTCGCAAAAAATATATTGAGTATTGAACGCTGAGACGCTGAGACACGGAGTTCGTCGAATACTGTATTGAAGCCGCAGAGTATTTTTCTGCGAAAAATATAAGCAAAGTTCACAAAGCCTTTTATCAAGAACAATTTGAATATCTCTGCATCTCAGCTCATTTTTATTTTAATAAAAATCCTCTGCGGCCTCAATACAGTATTCGACAAACTCCGTGTCTCAGCGTCTCAGCGTTCAATACTCAATATATTTTTGTGCAACGTCAGTTAATAACTTATTTCGAATAACCTTGCTTTTCACAGTATTCGAAATAACTCAATAACCAATAACTTAATAACCATTTCAATTTAATAATAAACCTTTCTTCGCACCTTCGCTACATGTTTCGCTAATCGAATCACTTGGCAACTATACCCATATTCATTATCATACCACGCATATAAAGTAGCTGATTTTCCATCCTCCGAAACAATAGTTGAGGGAGCATCAAAAACCGAAGTTGCAATAGAACTTACTGCATGACTTGAAACAAATTCGGTAGAAGTAGAATATTCAATTTGCTCTACCAATTTTCCATTCAAGGCAGCTTCTTTGACCATTGCATTAATGGAAGCTACATCTGAAGGATTTTTTAAAGTAAAATTCATTATTGCTAAAGAGACATTTGGAGTAGGTACCCGAACTGCGTTACCTGTCAACTTTCCTTTAAGATGAGGAAAAACTTTGGAAACGGCCTTGGCTGCTCCTGTCGAAGTCAAAACCATATTGGTAGCAGCTCCTCTTCCCCTTCTTTGTTTTTTATGAAAATTGTCTAATAAATTTTGATCGCTCGTATAAGCATGTATCGTTTCAATATGTCCTTTTTCAATTCCAAGGTTGGAATCAATTACTTTGATGACAGGTACAATTGCATTGGTAGTACAAGATGCTGCACTCATCACTTTTTCATTCATCAAATCCAATTCTTCATGATTGACTCCGTAAACAATATTTGAAATATCTTTCCCTGGTGCAGTCAACATTACTTGCGAAACTCCTGGTCGCAAATGTTCACTTAAACCAGCTTTATCTCTCCACACTCCAGTATTGTCAATCACTAAACCATCTTTAATTCCAAATTCAGTATAATCGATATCACTCGGTTGCTTTGCGTAAATCATTTGAACACGATTTCCATTGATAATCATTTCAGAACCATCGTCACTCACTTCTACTCTACCTTTAAAGCTTCCATGAACAGTATCTTTTTCCATCAAGGCCGCACGTTTTACAGTCTCTTCATAACGGTCTGCTAATTTGGGACGAAGCACAATTGCCTTTAATCTCAATTGATCTCCCTTGGCAGTCATCGAAACAATTCTTCTTGCCAGTAATCTACCAATTCTACCAAATCCATAAAGTACTATATCTTTAGAGTCCAATCCATCCTGCTCAGCATGACTAAAGTCTGTAAGTTTATCTCCTACAAATTCTTCGATATTGCTGTACAGATCTTGTGTCTCCAACCATTGTGCAGCCAACGTTCCCAAGTCAATTCGAGATGGGGCAATATTTTTAATATTTGCGATAGCTTTAGTGATTGCAAATGTAGTTTCTACAGTCACTTCATGGTCGGTATAATTTTTAGAATACTTATGGGTATTTAAAACTTCGCTTGGACGTGCATCGTAAATATCTCGTCGAAAAAGTAATAATTCAACGGTACGATCAAATCGAAGTTCTCCTACGAGTTGTAATAATTCTAGCGCGATTTTTTCTTTTTCACGCCATTTGCTTAACGAAGTATCTGATTGACTTCGCAAGGCCATTTTTTTGTCGCTCATGGCAAAATGAGTTTTTAGTTATATGGTTAAATAATATATAAATGGTTAAATTTTCAATGCAAAAATAGGGATTTTTTCTTGGACAAAGGTTATGCTTGACAGCCGTTTCGCTAGTTATCCATGATATTACCTAGACTCTGCCTTCGATGTTTTACGGAACCAATGCTCAACGGTTTCACTATTCATACGACCCGTCAAGCATAGCATATGCATAAAAAAAAGCACCCCGAACTAATTCGAGATGCTTTTCTAATTTGCGTCAATAATTTTTAAAAAAGAAGTAATCGGTTATGCACCGAGGTAGTTTTTCAACAATTTACTTCTAGAGGTATTTCTTAACTTATTGATAGCTTTGTCTTTAATTTGGCGAACTCGTTCACGAGTTAATCCAAATCTCTCGCCGATGTCTTCTAATGACATAGGATGTTCTACTCCAATTCCAAAATACAATTTGATTACATCGCATTGACGGTCGGTAAGTGTACTTAATGAACGTTCAATTTCTCTACGGAGAGATTCTTTGTATTCTAATTTTGAATCGGTGCCTGGAGTACCTCCATTTTCAAGGACATCAAGCAAAGAGTTATCTTCGCCTTCCACAAAAGGTGCGTCCATGCTCACGTGACGTGCAGCTACACCAAGAGTGGTTTGTACTTCTTCGGTCGGGATATCTAAAAGGTCTGCTAACTCATCAGCAGAAGGTTCGCGTTCGTACTCTTGTTCCAACTCTGAAAATGCTTTATTGATCTTATTTAAAGATCCAACTTTATTGAGTGGAAGCCGTACAATACGGGATTGCTCTGCGAGAGCTTGTAAGATGGATTGTCTAATCCACCAAACTGCATAAGAGATAAATTTGAAACCACGGGTTTCGTCAAAACGTTGAGCAGCTTTTATCAAACCTAAATTTCCTTCATTAATTAAATCACTTAATGAAAGTCCTTGGTTTTGATATTGCTTTGCAACAGAAACAACGAATCGGAGGTTCGCTTTAGTCAATTTTTCGAGAGCTTGTTGATCGCCTTGCTTAATGCGCTGTGCTAAATCAACTTCTTCTTCTGGAGTCAAAAGATCAACCTTTCCTATCTCTTGGAGGTATTTTTCTAATGATTGACTTTCTCGATTAGTAATTGACTTGGTAATCTTAAGTTGTCTCATGCAAGTAATTTATGGTTTGGTTGATAATAGTGTTTATTCTTAGAAACTGATAAGTTCTAAAAAACTTGTTTAAGAATTCCGATTTTTCGGTAAGATCATTAAGATGTTAAATGGGAAAAAATTTGTTGAAAATATTCTCTCAAAAATAATTACTAAGGTGCAGGTGCTGAGATGAGATAAGTTGAATGCTTTGAGACCTTTCATTACGATTGGGAGGTATTTTTTTGATTATATCGTATTACATCCACAAAAATACACGAAATTCCTTGATTTGTCAAGGGTTATGTAAAAATAACACTAACCTATTTTTATTTTTATTATTTCCACATTTATTTTTTGATAAGATTAATTCAACAACTTTAATCAATACATTGTCAACAAATTACATATTATTATTCTTGATTATAAATTATTAAAAGAATAATATTTTAATTTTTGATTTCTAAAAATATCTTTTTTGGGTCTTTTTTTGTCGAATGAAATTTTTATTTGATAATTATTCCTTTGGTAAAATTTTAACTAATATTTGGAAATCCCATTTATTTATTATTTATTGCGCTCATTGATATGGTAAAAATTACAAATTTATGTAATACATTTACAATATCAGTATGATTACTGAATACACTATTTTTTTACTTTTTTAAACTCTTTAAAATGAAAAGAGTCGCACTTGATTTAGAATTTATTTTTAGAGCCTCCCCCACTATCCTTTATAAATTTTTCACTACACCTTCTTGCTTGATTCGATGGTTTTGTGATGAAGTGGATATTACTGGAGAGGAATATACTTTTATTTGGAGCGGAGCTGGTGAGATGGCAAAGGTCATTGACGATATCGAAGACGAACGTGTTCGATTCCAATGGGAAGATGCTGAAGAAGGCGAATACTTCGAATTTCGTATGAGCAAATCTCCTGTTACAGGTGAAACGATTTTGGAAATTACAGATTACTGTGATGAAGATGAAGTCGATGATACCAAACAATTATGGGAGAGTCAAATGAAGATTCTACGCCAAGAAACTGGCGGATAGATAATTTAAGATTTCTTGTGAAAATAAAAATGTCCTTTCGTAGTTTTACGGAAGGACATTTTTTTTTTAATGATAAAGGACAGTTTTTAAATATAACAAGTTCATGAAAAGTAATTACTCTTTTTATAGTTTAAAAATTTGGTTAACCTCCTGCTTATTACCACCATTCATTATTCTAATTTATATTTCGAGTTATGATGATATTTTTATTTTTATAAGAAGGCTCCCATATTATTTCTTTTTTTGTGTTGTTGCAGGAATAGCCTCCTTTATTCCTTTTCTATTTTTTCAAGTTTTTAACAAATATCTTTTCTCAAAAATCATTGATCCTGTTTCATTAAAAATTGGGATAAACTTACAAGCATTATTTTTAGGTCTATTTCCTATTTTTATTTTATTGTTTCTTGAATTCGGTATACCTGATTTTAATAGTTTCAATATTGATAATGATATATTCTATTTTGTCTTGTTGTATGTCGTCGTCATTTCTTCTGCAGTATGGATTTTCAAAATAGAAAGAGATCAAAATATATTAAAAAAGAAAACTCATAACCATATCTTGGATGATGATTTTAACTTTGAAAAATAAAAAGTAACAATGAATAATTTCCTTCCATACAGTATAAAAGTTTGGTTATTTACAGCAATAGCAGGCCCTATTTTTTCTACTGCATACTTTTTTAGTCAAACCTATATCAATCATAATATCGTAAATCTATTATTTAAAATTTTATTTACAATGCTATTTGCATTTGGATGTTCTGTTCCTTTTTGTGCAGTCTTTGCGGGGATTAATAAGTATCTATTTAAGATGCAACAAAACATCAAAATCACTAAAGCTATTGCCAATGTAGTGGGATTGCTCTTAGGAATCTTACCATTAACTTTAATCAAAAAACATATGAATTTCTTTTATTTAGATACCTATGATTTAGTTTTGATTTATGCTGCATGTTTTACCATAGCGATCTGGAGTTTTAGAATCGTTCAAGAAGTGGTTGTTGAAAAACCAAAATTTAGAGAAGATGTTTTAGATGATGATTTTAATTTTGGAGAATGATTGTTATAAAAATTAAAAGCCATGAAAAATCTCACAGTTTACCCTTCAAGAGTTTGGACATTTGCCATTTCTGTTTCGAGTTTTTTGATGCTATTTTGTAGTTGGTTAATTGGTCCATTTTTTATTGAAGATTTTGAAGTTCATTTGGTTAATCCTTTTTTACATGGACTTTCATTGCTCATTCCATTGTTGCCAATCTACTTTTTATTCATAATAATTGCCCATTCCATTATTAGCCGAAATCAAAGCAAAAAACTCATAAAAATAGATCTCAGTTTTTTAGCATTTTTCACTTCCTTTATCATTGGATGGATAAATCATTATATCATCGGTTTATCCTATTTCTCAGGAATTACATTTTTTATTTCGATGCTAATTGGAGTTTGGTATTTTAAAATAGATCACCATAAAGTCATCAAAACCTATGACGAATTCCTCCTTGATGAAAATATTTAAAAACAAAAAACCTAATAAAACCAAGTACTCCAGCCTTTTTATAAGTATTTTTATATAAAATTAAAAACCTCCTGTAACATTTTTTTTAATCACTTCGTCTTCCCCTTGTAATATGGAAATAAAACAATTCACATCGGAAGTCCTGCCCCTTAAAAATAAGCTGTACCGCTTTGCATTACGCATCGTGGGCAACCCAGCAGAGGCGGAAGATGTAATTCAAGAAGTGATGATTAAATTGTGGAAACAAAGAGATAAACTTGCTGAATATTCCAACCTTGAAGCTTGGTGTATTCGAATTACAAAAAATCTTTCCATAGACAAAACTCGAAATAAACATTATAAAATGGGGATCATTCCTGAAGGATTTGATGTCACTTCCGACCAGCGAACACCTCATCAAGTAACTGAATCACAAGACACCATGCAACGCATTAAAAATATGATCAACGCACTTCCAAATAAGCAAAAGGAAGTCATGCATATGCGCGACATCGAAGGGTTGAGTTACAAGGAGATCGAGGAACAATTACAAATCCCAATGAGCCAAGTCAAAGTGTATCTTTTTAGAGCACGGAAACACATTAAAAGTCAATTAATCAATTCAGAAAATTATGGAATTTAATAACATCACTCAACTACTCGATAAATATTGGAAAGGCGAAACTTCTCTCCAAGAGGAGGAAAAACTCAAACAATATTTTAACAATGGTAAGGTCGCTCCTGAGCACCAACAGTTTCAGCCATTGTTCCAGTTTTTCAAAGAAGAACAAGATGTGATGATTAGTGATGATTTTGAAAAACGTTTGTTAGAGCAAATTAAGAATGAACCTCAAGCTAAGGTAAGGACTTTGAATTGGGCTCGTTCGATTAGAACAATTGCAGCAGTTGGAATTGTATTGTTAGGAAGTATTTTTATTTTCAATCAAGTCAACAAAACTACTGAAAACAATACCGTCGCAAAAACTGATGACCGATTTGCTCCCTATGAAATTACCGATGAGAAAGAAGCCTACGAAGCCACCAAAGCAGCACTTTTATTGCTCTCTGGAAAAATGAAAAAAGGTACTTCAAAAGCATCAAAAGGCTTAATTGAAATCAAAGCCGCCAAAAAACGAACGTTTAAATAAAAAGAATAAATACGAACAAAACACCCTTTGCTAGCAATGATATTTTATCAAGACCATTTTTCACCACTTGATTTTACATCAAGTCAATTACATTAAAATTCTAAAACAATGAAATATTTAAATACAATAATAGTGGTGCTCTTACTAAGCATATCAGCCCACGCTCAAAATGACGCCATCTCTACCTATTTTGACCGATATTTAGATGATGAAAATTTTACTGTCGTTTTCGTTAGCGGTAAAATGTTCAACATGATTTCCAAAATAGATATTGATGAACTTAAAGATGAAGAAGCCCAAATCATCATGGATGTTGCTAAAGACATCAAAGGCTTAAGAGTACTGGTTACTGAAGAAAATCCTAAGCAATATTACAAAGAAGCTCGAAAATTAATCAATGTCAACGATGGCTATGAAGTATTGCTTACCGTTAGAGACAAAGGTGACAATGTCAACTTTTGGATCAAAGAAACCAATAACGTCATCGAAGAATTATTTCTCTTGGTAGGTAGTGAAGATGAATTTGTAATGGTTAGTTTCCTCGGAAGACTTGACCTGAACAAAATCGCACAACTCGCTGATAAAATAGAAATGAGCGGTGCTGAACATCTACAAAAGATAGGCACTACTATAGAAAAAGAAGTAGATAAGAGCTCGAATTAAAATGAAAAATGGTAAGAGTTAAGATATAAGACCATTCTAAATTTTTGAATCTTACATCTTAATTCTTACCATCTTTCATCTTAATTTTTCTCTAACAAAAAACCCTTTAAGCATATGAAAAATATATTGCTCCTTACATTTTTGATAAGCCTTCCACTATGTTCTCAAGCACAAAATCGAGTCATCAAAAATTTTTATCATAAATATAAAAAATACGAGAATACTAGAAATGTAGTGATTCCAGGGTTTTTGATTTGGTTCTCCACAGGTGTTGCCAATGAGTTTATTGACAAAGATGAACCTGAGGCAAAGATTGCTTTAAAGTTTGCAAAGAAATTTAAGACGATGCGAATACTAGTCATGGAAGATGACAATCATGTTACTACCGAAGATTATAACAAACTAGTTGCAGGAGCAAAAAAAAGTAATTACGAAGAGTTGATTTCTGTTAGGGAAAAAGGTAAAACTTTCCATATCATGGGAAGAGGTAAAAATGATAAATTGAAAAATTTATTAATCCTAGTCTCTGAAGAAGATAGCTTTGTGATGATGAATATGAAAACGAAAATACGAACAAAAGACTTAAACCGACTCATCAATGACTTGATGGAATTGGAAAAAGTCAGAAAGAAAATAAACGTAAAAGAGGAAGAAATTCCTCCACCTACCGAAAAGAAAAAGAAGAAAAAAGTTAGAGCATAATCGTGACTGGTAAATAGTGATTCGTTTTTCGAAAAACGAGTCACCATTTACCAATCACCAATCACAATTAAACCACCACTAATAAAAAATACCATCATGAAAAAAATAATTATTGCATTGGCAATTTTAGCCATTCCTTTCTTTGCACAAAGCCAACATGAATGCATTGAAAAATTTTATGACAAATATATCTCTGATGAAAAAGTAACCGACATTTCTTTAAATGGTTGGATACTTAGCTTGGCATCAAAAATGTCGGATGAAAGTGGAACTGAGATTTTGGAAAAAATAACCAAACTGCGAATCATGATCGCTGAAGAAAAAGATGTGGTCAGCAAATCCGATATTAAAAAATTAATGAAAGATGTTCGTAAAAATAAATTCGAAGATTTGATAACCGTTCGAGATGAAGATGTTCGAGTTAATTTTATGATAAGAGAAGAAGGGAAAAAAATAACCAACGTTTTAGTTGTCATTAAAGGCGACGACGAATTTATTCTTTTGAGTTTGGAGGGCGCATTAAATTTAGAAGATTTGGAAGAACTCAACTTTGACGTTGAAGGTGGCGACATCTTTAAAAAATTACCAAAGAAAAATCCAAGAGCATGAATTGAATGGTGAACTTTGAACTGTGAAAGATTAACTCCTTGTTTCCTAGAATCACAAATTTTGGTTCACCGTTCAACGTTAAAAATTCAACGTTAAAAATTTTTGATTAGTTGATAAAATTGAAGTCCGATGACGAAAGTTGTCGGACTTTTTTTATGTTTACATAATCAATTTCAAACCAAAACGACTTAACATGAGAAAGATACTTCTATTCATTGGACTTATTTCTTTTCTTCAAATTTCTTTTTCCCAAAACCCCTACCCTGCCACAAGTGCAAAAGATCGAATTGCTAGTTATGAAAAGCGAAAGGCATTAGCAGAAAAATCCATGATTTCCAATATTCCATTTCAATCTGTTGGACCAACAGTTTTTAGTGGGCGTGTAGTTGATGTGGATGTTTCTCCTGATGATCCCACTCATTTTTATGTAGCATATGCTTCGGGCGGACTTTGGAAAACGATCAATAATGGAACAACTTTTACCCCTTTATTTGACAATGAAATTGTGATGACCATAGGAGACATTGCAGTCGATTGGAAAAATAATGTGATATGGGTCGGTACAGGTGAAAATAATAGTTCACGTTCAAGTTATTCAGGAGTTGGTATTTTTAAAAGTACGGATGATGGTCAATCATGGCAACACATGGGATTACCCGAATCTCATCATATTGGAAGAGTAGTGTTACATCCTACCAATCCTGATGTAGCATGGGTCGCAACATTAGGAGCACTTTATTCTCCAAGTGAAGATCGAGGAGTCTACAAAACTTCAGATGGAGGAGTCACGTGGGAACGTACACTTTTTGAAAATGAAAATGCGGGTGCTATCGACTTAGTAGTTAGTCAAAAAAATCCTGATGTCCTTTACGCCGCTACTTGGGAACGAACTCGGAGAGCCTGGAATTTTGTAGAATCAGGCAAAGGTTCTAAAATTTATAAAAGCACTGATGGTGGAAAAACTTGGGGCGTGGTGAGTATGGGAAAAAGTCGTTTTCCGCAGGGCGAAGGAGTTGGACGAATCGGCTTGGCACTCTATGAGAAAGATGGAAAGGAAGTAGTTTACGCTTTGTTAGATAATTATTTTAGACGACCTCCAGAGAAAAAAGATCCTGAAGCAGGTTTGTCAAAAGATGATTTAAGAAATATGTCAAATGCAGATTTTTTAAAATTAGACAAAGAAAAAGTAAGCGACTTTTTATCTAACAATCGTTTTCCTAAAAAATATTCCTTTAAGAAAGTGACTAAAATGATAAAGAAAGATAAGATCACCCCGTTGGCTTTAGTCGAGTATTTGGAAGATGCAAATTCATTGTTATTTGATACACCCGTTATTGGAGCTGAAGTTTATCGTTCCAATGATGGAGGCAATGTTTGGAAAAAAACTCATGAAGGTTTTCTCGATCAAGTTTACAATTCTTATGGTTATTATTTTGGAAACATTCGAGTATCACCACACAATCCTGATAAAATTTACATCATGGGATTTAGAGCAATTCGTTCGAATGACGGTGGAAAAACTTTTAAATTGATTGGAGCAGATAATGTTCATGTCGATCACCACGCTTGTTGGGTCAATCCAAATCGAGAGCAACATATTATTATCGGAAATGATGGAGGAATCAATATTTCTTACGACGATGGCGAAGAATGGATCAAATGCAACTCTCCTGCACTTGGTCAATTTTATTATGTGGCATTAGACAATGCAGAACCTTACAATATTTATGGAGGTCTTCAAGACAACGGTGTTTGGGTAGGGTCAAGCAATTATAAAATAGGCAGCAAGGCTTGGCACAACTCAGGCCAATACCCTTACAAATCCATTATGGGTGGCGACGGTATGCAAGTCGCCATTGACTTACGAGATAATAACACGGTGTACACGGGTTATCAATTTGGTAATTATTTTAGAATTAATCAAAAATCAGGTCGCCGTAAATATATTACCCCAAAACATGAATTAGGAGAACGACCACTTCGATGGAACTGGCAAACGCCCATTCATTTGTCTATCCACAATCAAGATATTTTATACATGGGTGCCAATAAATTATTTCGAAGTATGAATCAAGGTGATGACTTCGATGCCATCTCCAAAGACTTAACCAATGGGGGGCAAAAAGGAGATGTTGCCTATGGAACGCTCACCGCAATTCATGAGTCCCCTTTAAAATTTGGATTAATTTATACTGGAAGTGATGATGGTTTGGTACACCTCACAAAAGATGGTGGCAACACTTGGGACAACCTCAATGCAGGTTTACCCAAGGACCTTTGGGTAGCAAGAATCCAAGCCTCTAAGTTTGATAAGGCCACCGTGTACATTGCCCTGAATGGGTATCGATGGGACAATTTTGAATCGCATATTTACCAATCTACTGACTATGGAAAAAGTTGGAAACGCCTTGGTCTCGACCTTCCACTCGAACCTGTAAATGTTATCAAGGAAGATCCTGAAAATGAAGACATTCTTTACGTGGGAACCGACCATGGAGTTTATGTTTCATTTAACCAAGGAGAATCATTTATGTTGATGAACAAAGATTTACCTGCGGTAGCGGTTCATGATTTTGTGGTTCATCCTACTCAAAAAGAAATCGTTTTAGGGACTCATGGTCGATCATTTTACAAAGCAAATGTAGCACACTTACAACAGTTGGATGAGGAGTTGATGGACAAAATGGTTCATATTTTTGAGGTCAAAAAAGTGCGTTACTCTAGCCGTTGGGGAAGCAAACCTAGTCCGTGGAGAGATGCTTTTGAACCTAAAATAGAAATTCCATTTTTTACAAAAACAAGTGGCAATGCAACCATTAAAATTAAAGATGAAGATGGAAATGTTTTAAAAGCATTAGATCATAATGCCCATCAAGGAATTAATCATGTCGAATATGACTTATCTATAAACGACTCAAAACGAAGCAATTACGAGCGATTTTTAAATAAAAAGTTAAAAGATAAAAAAGTAAAAATCAAAGATACGGACACTAAAAAAACGTATCTACGATCAGGAAAATACACCATCGAAATTGCAAAAGGTGGCAAAGTAGAAACTAAAGAATTTGAAATTTTTGAGAAGAAATAAAATTCAATATTAAATGTACACGAGTCAAGGTCTGACTTCAAAGTCAGGCTTTGACTTAGAACCCTTTTAAACTTTTTTAATCGGGCGAAAAACCTAGCTTTTTCGCCTCGAAGAAAAAAATCTAAACAAGTTCTTACAGGAACATCAAACTTAAAAGAATAGCAAACTTACAAGAACATCAATAGAAGTCAGAGCTTGACTTTTCAAGTCAAACCCTGACTCGTGTGATTGAATTAACTTAAATCCAAAACCATGAGAAAAATATTATTTTTCTTAACCCTTTCGTTTTTATTTTCTTTTTGTAAAAATGAAAAACCAAAAAAAGACAAACCTACCTCTTCAATATCCAAACCTAACCATGCACAATCATTGGTTGCTCCTACCGATGCTTTTATCAAAAAATATGAAGGGAAAATTGACAATCAATATCCCATTGAATTTGTTCTTATCAATTGGTCAAATGGAGTTCTCGGTGGATATTATTGTTATGATGAAAAGGGAAAACGGGATAATAAAATAGAACTCTCAGGTGAACTGCATCTCAATGAAACTTTTGTTTTAGATGAATTTTCGAATGATAATTTTAGCGGGAAATTTATGGGAAGCCTTTCCGAGTTAACCACGATTTCTGGAATTTGGAGCAATGAAGATAGTACGCAATCTATGCCTTTTTTGCTCCACGAAGTTCCTACCATGGACAACACAGGTTGGTCGGGCGCGTGGTATCGCAATAGTGCTTACAGTCCTGGTATGTTGATTTTAGGAAATGTGTCGGACAAAACTATTGACTTCGCTTTGGAAGTTTTTAATGGTGGACACAGCGGAGTTTTGGAAGGAACGGCCAATTTAAATGGAGGGGTTGCCACCTTTAAAAATTCGATGTTTGACGAAGAAGAAATTTGTGAATTGATTTTTCAAAAACATAAAAACCAAATTCGGGTCGTTCAAAATTCCAATAATTGGGCATGTGGTTTTGGGATGCGTGCTCATGCAAATGGGAAATATGATAGTCAATTGGCTCCTGAAAAATTGGAACTTTCCTATGGTGAAGAGTTTAGTATTTTTCCAAATCAACAATTAAGAGACTCATTTAAAAATGTGGTTGGAAAAGGAAATTATGAATCTTACGCTTTTAATTTTCAAAGTATTTCAAAAATCCCTAAAGACAAAAAGGATAAATTTAATGCAAATGTTTTTGTAGGAAGTGTAGCAGGTTTGGCCACAACCAATGAAGCAATTATTATGATTAATGAGAAAGGTGAGTTTTGGTCAGCAACGATTATCTATGACCAAATGCAAGATCGTTTCAAAGTAAAATATCATACTAATATTCTAAAAGACAAGGAAAAAATACCCGTTACCATTGAGCAATGGATGGATGGTTTTCCTGAATTTGAAGTGGTATTTTAAATATGTAACCGCCAAATTCATTTGGCAGGTTGTACAGGTCATTTATACAACCAGCCAAATGAATTTGGCGGTTACATCAAGCAGACTTCAACCGCTCAAAAATTTCAACAGTCGAAGAAGAAGGTTTCATTCCAAGTTCCTTTTCCAAAACCATCTCGCATCTTTTAAATTGACGAATCGCCATTCCCCTTTGCCCTAATTTTTCATATACTTGAATCATTAAGTTGTGCGCTAGTTCGTAGCAATTATCTTTTTCTAAAATCATTTGACAATAATTTAAAGCTTCTTGATAAGCTGTATTTTCAAAATAATTTTTAGCTAAAAAATGTAGTATTTCAAGGTAACGATCCCGCCATTTTTTTCTTTCAAATCGTTTCTTTCTTTCAAGAACCTGATATAAATTTGGGAACCAGATATTAAAAGTTGATTAAACGAAAATTAAAAGATGATTTTTTATTGATTAAATTTTGATTAAAATTTTTAGCATAAATTAATTGACATTTTATAACTAATTGTTAATCAACTATTTAGAAACAGAAAGTCCTGATAGGTTTTTAAAACCTGTCAGGACTATTAAATATTTATTTTATAAAATCAGTTGGTGAGATGGGAATAATTAAGTAGTTAACTCCGCTTCCATTTTATCCAATCGATCTTCAATCGACTTTCTTTTTTCTTGCAACTGTTCCACTTGCTTTTCCTCATTAGCAATCAAGTCATCAAAGTCATGGAAGTTTGCATCAATCTTTTGTTTGATGTTCGTGATGTAAGTTTTCAATTTTTCAGTCACTTCATTTTCCAATCGCAAACGACCTTTTGCAATTTCTTCTTTAAAGCTTCCAAGCACTTGTCTCCGTTTTTTTCCTACACTTACTCCTGCAAATAATAAACCTACGGTAGTCAAAATTCCGCCAGTTACATCTGCCAACGTTCCACTTAAAAATGTAGAAAGAATAATTCCGACTGCTGCGATTCCACTACCAGTTGTCAAGTTGGGCACTAGATTTTCATTTCCTCCAAACAATTCCCTATCAGTAAAATTCTCAGATTTCGACATAAAATCCGAAAACGTTCTTTGCAAATCAATCAAAACATTACTCCTTCGTTCTGCAATATCACTAAAGATATCATGATTATTTTTTAAAATGGTTTGACTGTTTTGAATTTTTAAATCAATCATTTTTCCCATTGTTTGAATACTTTCCGCAATGTCCACTACCCCATCATTTAATTTACTTTTAAGTTCTGTATTCAGTTCTTGATCAAAGTTGGTCGCCAATTCATCCAACCATTTTTGAGGATCGTCTTTTCGAGAAAAGAAAGAAGTGAATTTTCTTTTTAATAATGTAAAGAAAGAAAGTCCTTCGCTTAGTTCCGTTTGCTTTTTAAAAGTAATTCGATCGTAACTCGATAATAAATTTTCAACCAAATTATCGACTTGAACATTTGACTTGACTGCTTGTTCGTCCAAAGTATCGATGATGTCTTTTCTAAAAGTCACATCTGCTTCCCATTGACTTTGACGATCATTCACTCCTTTCGTGATTCGTTCATTTACGTTTTTAGAAGTCGCAATGTTATTTTGTAATTTTAGAAAAGGTGCTTTTCCTCCTGTGATATTATCCTTGATAAATCCTCGAAGTGGCAAGTATCCACTTTCCTCATAATTATGTTCTAATTCCAATTTTGCAGAAACTGCAAAAATATTAGGTTCCGTAATTCCTTTTTTAATCGCATAGTCTTTCACCCCTTTGATATTGACATTTAAGTCTTCCAATGGCATCAAATCTTTTTGTTGTAAAACAAAAATGATTTTCTTTCGCCAGTCTTCATGGATATAATCAAAAAATTCCCAAGCAGATTGTCGGTAGGGATTTTTGGATTCAAAAACAAAAACAATCAAATCAGAAGCTGGAATAAATCGTTCTGTAATTTCTTGATGTTGATCGACAATTGTGTTGGTTCCTGGAGTATCTACAATTGCGATCTCCTTTAAAATCTCAACGGGCTGCATGATTTTTTTAAGGAAAGGATTGACTTCTATGATTTCCTCATTTTCTCCATAAATAATTTGTTGAATCGTATCCGTCATTGGTGCAGGCGAAACTTTACATATTTCTTTATCTGCACTTAACAATGCATTTACAAAACTACTTTTCCCTACTTTCACCTCACCTACGATTACAAACATAAAGGGTTCGTTGATTCGATTTCGTAAATCACTTACCACCTTTTCTAATTCGCTGTGATGAATGTCAATCGTCAAATCGTGAAGTTCTTTTACGATTTGATCTATTTGAGTTCGATAAACTTGTAAGTCCTTATTTATTATATGATCCATTTATTGGGTATTAAGATTATGGGTATTGGGTATTGAGATTACGTAATATGTATTTTCTATTTACTGAGTACAATAACCTTGGTTTAGACTTTTAAAATTGACGTTGGGTACTTTTTTAACTTGATTTTTTTTAAAAGTTGTAACCTCCAAATTCATTTGGCAGGTTGTGTAAATAGCTGGTTATCAATAATTTATACAACCAGCCAAATAAATTTGGCGGTTACATGGCATCTTCATCTCACTACCCTTCAACTATACTACATTGCAAATATACAACTGCCTCCGGCCCACTACAAAAAAGTAAATCCAAGATACTTAAATCAGGTAGAAATCCATGTTTTTCTTCGAAAACCTGAACATATTGGGCGATTTTATACGATTTATCCAAAACGTGTCTAGATGGCTTAGGAGAAATGGAATTTCGAAAATCAAGGATTCCATCTTTTGGTTTTTTATCAAATTGCTCCGTTAGTTGAATATTGGTATCAATTGCTACAACCTGTAAAATCTGTTGCAACAAGTCCCAATTCCAATCCCATAAGTAGGTATATTTTTTTTGAAAAAGAGGTTGAAAAAAATCAGCATAATATTCAAAAAATGGAGATTTACCATATGCAGATTTGATAGCCGTCCAATGCTGAGATTGCCAAGGTTCTTTGTAGGCAATTTTTACTTCTCGAATCGGTTGCTGCTGGTGCTTCCCCCCTGCCAACGGAATACTCAATCGTAATAAACCCTGAGCACTTGCCAAATGACAACGGTTTCGATAACTACCTTTTGAGTAATTTTCATGCTGCTCTATCCAAACCGTAGGATATTGTAACAATTTAGTTACATATTGAATGGATGGCAAATATTGTAATTCTAATAAAATAGAGTCTTCCAAATTGATGTTTAAATTTTTTGCAAAGATAAAATTTAGAATAGATTTTGTGCTATGAGTTGGTGTTTTGATAAAATGTTCAATACTTGTGTATAGTTGTATAAGTATATATGTGTTAGTGGTGTCGAATACTTTTTCGATGGGTGGCAATAAGATTTGATTTTTTATTTTGTAAAAAATTCTAGTAGCTTTGGTTATACTATTTAAAATTCCTAAAAACGCAAAACCAAAATCATAATAAAATGAAAAAGCCACTTCAAGTTTTAAATATCATTGCATTTGGCGCAATGGTTTACATTAATTATTTATCGAATGCACTACCAATCAATGGTCGTAATCCAGGGGAAATCTCTGACTCCTTTCCTAATCTTTTTGTACCCGCAGGAATTACCTTTTCTATTTGGGGAGTCATTTATTTGTTCCTACTTGGTTTTGTGATTTATCAAGCCAAAGATTTATTTAAATCACCTCAAGATGATACTCCTTGGTTTAATCAAATCGGAGTTCTCTTTTTGTTGACTTGCGCTGCCAATATTGCTTGGATTTTTGCATGGCATTATGATAAAGTTTTGATTTCAGTTGGCATCATGGCTACTTTTTTAATTCTATTAATTACTATTTATCAAAGATTGGGAATTGGAAGAGTCGCTGTTTCATCTGCTGTAAAATGGTTGGTGCATACTCCATTTAGTATTTATATGGGATGGATTACTGTGGCGATGATTGCGAACGCAACTGCATATTTAGTCAGTATTAGTTGGGATGGTTTTGGAATCGCTGAAGTCTTTTGGACGATAGGAATGATTATGATTGCAGCCTACATTGGTCAACGTGTGATTAGTTCTCGCAATGATATTGCTTATGGTTTGGTTTTGATATGGGCGTTTACTGGAATCATTTTAAAACAAAAAGGGATGGAACAAAATGTAGTGATTGCCGCAGGTATTGGAATTGCTTTGATTGTTTTATCTTTGCTGCCTGTATTGATTCGAAAGGTTCGATCTGCTTAATATTTTAGAGTTTTGCCACATAGCCCACATAGATATTTTCACAATAGAGCACATAATTTTTTCGACCTAACCTATTGTGCTCTATTGTGAAAACAGCTATGTGTCCTATGTGGCAAAAAAAAACAATTAAAAAAAATGCCAAAATTAAAATCAAAAAAATCATACGACTACGAATGCGATGAGGACGGTAACATGACTGAAAAATTTTTAGTGAGTTATGTTCAATATAATGAAGCAGGCAATTCTATTCGAGAAGAAATTTATGAAAACGATGAAATAAATATCTTGGTAGAACACATTTATGAAGGAGCATTGTTATTAAAAACTACCCAAACTGATTATGTCAACCAAATGCAACAAAATTGGGAATACAAATATGATGAAAAGGGTAGAAAAATAGAACAAAGAGAAATCTACGAAGGAGGAGGTTATGCAGGTATTCAATTTGAATATGATGATAATGATAAAATCCTAAGTGAACTTTTTATTGATGATGAAGAGGTGATTTCTGGAAAAGTGCAATATACTTATGATGAACGTGGAAACTTGCTAGACAAAACAGAATACGATGGCGACGACTTTACAAAACCCTGGATATCAACAAGTTATAAATACGATGATAAAAATAACGTCATTCAAAAAAACGATAATTTCTCAGAGCAACCTCCCACTTGTACCCTCTACGAATATAATGAAGCTGGCGATTTAGATTATGCAAAAGTATTCTACACAGACAATAACGATATTATTTTAGAGCAAACTACCCTTGAAGATGATGATGGAAATATCATCGGTATGGAAATGCTTTATCCAAAGCAAGGTTTGAAAAAAGAGAGCATCGTTAAAACAAATGATAAAAATCAACTCATCGAAGAAGAGGTTTTTACCAATGATAATTTAAGCTCCACTCGCAAAGTAAATTACAATAAACATGGAGAAAAGATTGAAGAAAAAGTTTTGGATTTAACAGAAAAGAATTTCTCTCAATGGTCTGGTGAAATTTTTGAATTAGAATATTGGAAAAACGAAGAAGAAGAATGACACGTTACTTGGAAAAACAAGCCCTCTACCCCAAACTCATCAACCAAACTCCTACTCAAAATCTCGGAATGATTGTCGTCATTCCTTGCTACGATGAACATCATCTTATTCAATCATTGGATGGTTTGAAAAATTGTGACAAGCCTACTTGCGATACAGAAGTCATCGTCATTATTAATGATGGAGAACAATCCTCAGATGCCGTAAAATCTCAAAATCAAAAAACTTTCGAGTCTGCAACTGGCTGGGCAAAAGAAAACTCAACAATACATTTACAATTTCATATCATTTACAAAACTAACCTTAAACAAAAAATTGCAGGCGTAGGAACTGCTCGAAAAATTGGGATGGATGAAGCTGTTCGACGTTTGGAAAGTGTGGGAAAATCTGATGGCGTTATTGTTTGTTTTGATGCCGATAGTCTTTGTGAAAAAAATTATTTTCAAGCTATCGAAACTCATTTTTCCAAAAACCAAAAAACTCAAGCGTGTGGAATTCATTTTGAGCATCCCTTGGAAGGAAATGATTATCAAACTGAAATTTATGAAGCCATCACAAAGTATGAATTACATTTAAGGTATTATATTCACGCCCAAAAATATGCAAGTTTTCCATTGGCGTTTCAAACGATTGGGTCAAGCATGGCAGTTCGTTGTGATGCGTACCAACAACAAGGTGGAATGAATAAAAGGAAGGCGGGTGAGGATTTTTATTTTCTACATAAATTTACCGCTATCAATGCTTTTTCAGTTCTTAAAAATACCACGGTCATTCCCTCTCCTCGCAAGTCGCATCGAGTACCATTTGGAACTGGTAAAGCAGTCAATGATATTTTGGAAAATAAAAATCAAGATCAAAATTCAGTTGAGTATTACACTTACAATTTTAAAATCTTCGATGATCTCAAACAATTTTTAGATGTGGCTCCCAACCTTTTGTTTTTTGAAAAAGAACAATTGGAAATGATGAAAAAACATTTACCTGAATCAATTTTGACTTTTTTAAATGATAATAATTTCGATGCGAAACTAGCTGAAATTCAAGCGAATACGACCGCTCCTATTACTTTTGGAGGACGTTTTTTTCGGTGGTTTAATGCTTTCTTTTTAATGAAGTTTGTACATTTTGCGAGAGATAATTATTATCCGAATGTACCCGTCGAAGAAGCTGCAAGAGAATTGTTACAAAAATATTATTTCGTCAATAAATCAGAGGCAGATGCTAAAGAGCTGTTATTGAATTTTAGGAAAAGAGATCAAGCGTATGTTTTTTAATCAAAAGAATTTGATTGTCCAATTGTTTTGCTTCGCAATTGTTTGATTGTAGTCGAATAGATAGGAATCATACTTTTCCGATTACAATCAAACAATTGCGAAGCAAAACAATTGGACAATCATGCAATCATTTCCCCTACTCTATCAGATATTAATTTTCTTTCTTTTTTCAATGCTTCAATTTCATTGGAATTCAATTTACGACTTGCTTTCGCAGCTTTCCATTTTTCATAAATTTCCAAATAAACTAATGAAAAACGGCCCAAATAAAACAACCCAATCAAAACCAAAATCGCCCACCATCCCCAAAATGCAACACCAACTGAAACCAAGAAAAAAACTAAAACAATACTCAATCCCAAACCTACCGCCAATGCCACAGGTGCTTTAAATTCTTGGCGTTTTACCTTGGTTTGAGACACATGTTTTGCGAATCCGAAAATGGGATAGTTCAACCAAAACCCAAGTAAAAATGGAATAAAACCAAGCACTAAAAACAAAGTATTTTTCCAATTGTACATCTTTGGTTTTTGCAATCCGACATCAGAAACTCCTTTGGATTTTAAGTTGGATAAATAATTTTCAATCTGTTGCGACCAATTATTTTTTTCTTCGGGAGTCATTTGATGAACTCCTTTTCCAATATTCATTTCATCCGTCAATGGTTTTCTGTTCTCTGCAACTATCGGGAAAATTTTCTCTTTATGATCGTTATGATAAATCGAAAAAAACTGCTCTGTTAATTTTTCATCATCCACTTCAGGAATGCTCACAATCAAGTTTTCCAAATCTTCTTTCACCTTAGCCGTTAAAAGCCGAATCGCCTTTTTAGGATTTTCAGCATGGTAATCATAATAATCTCTCAATCTAATCGGCTCTCCCACATCAAACATCGCAACCGATCTAAACTTATCGGGTTCCGTGTAATTGACGCCAATAGCAACAATATGCAAGTCAATATCTCCATGAGTTTCATAGGCCCCAAAAGCAATTCGAGCCAAACCTTTTTTGATAGGACGCAATCTTTTTTCTTGCACCGTGCTTCCCTCTGGCAAAATAACAACAGTCTTACGTTCATTCAATGCATCATAACAAAAACGAAATGTATCGTTATTTTTTTTCATTGAACCATACCCATCTTCCGCCATTCGATAAATCGGAACCATATGTAGGATATTCAATATTTTTCGATAAAATGGTTTTTTAAATAAATCACCACGTACCAAAAAATAAAGTTGCATTGGCAAAAAACAAGCACAAATACAAGGTTCGATAAAAGCAGTTGGATGATTGATGGCAAGGATCAAAGGTTTCCCCTTCGGCAATCGGTCACGATTCGTAAAGTAGATTTTTCTAAAAAAAATCTTTAAAGCTAATGCCGCTATGGGTCTAACAAAACTGTACAATATAGATTGATTAGTTTGATTTCGAAAACGGCAAAAGTAAGGAAAAATTGGAAATTTAAAGAGTGGACAAGTTAGATTGACTTTAAATTATTATTGCAAAAGTAAATATGGAGTTTTTTAAAGTTTATATCTTTACATATTTAGAATTTATCAATTTCAATATAAGTATGATTTATCAATTTGATTCTTCAAAAGTATCTAGTTATGTGGCAAAAAAAGTGATGAGAATCTTGCTAATATTTGTCATTGTTTTTGCCCTTATTTTCTTTTGGCTCAGCTTTAATGTCAATCCAGGAAAAAGCATTATGCCCATTTTAAGAAATGCAATTCCAAAATTAGGATTGTTATTCTTATTTATGGCGGTGGTATTTTATTATAGATTTTTAAATCATTATAAATCAATTTGCTTTGAAGTTGGCGAACATGCAGTCGCCAAATTTATGTCGCAGGAAAACTTAAATACGCTCAATAAAATTGCGATAGCAAGAAATGAAAGGAAATATGGAACTAGAGAAAATCAATTAATTCCGTATTTAAAAATTGCATCCATTGACATCAATACCAATCGGATAAAAATTAAATCCGTTGATTATAGTTTTTTTAATGGAAATGGTGAAATAGAAATCCCAAAGGAAACTAAGGATTTTGAAAAATTAGTGGAGCATTTTCAGATGGTCAAATATTCTTTAAAAGTGTAACCGCCAATTTCAATTGGCAGGTTGATTCAATATTTTCAAATCAACCTGCCAATTAAAATATTACTTTTCTTTTTCCTCTACAAAATTCAACGAAACAGAATTGATACAATATCTCAATCCAGTCGGCTGTGGTCCATCATTAAATACATGCCCCAAGTGCCCGCCACATCTCGCACAATGCACTTCATTTCGAGTATATCCTAATTTTTGATCCGTATCGTTTCCGATGTGTTCCTCCTTAATCGGTTGATAATAACTCGGCCAACCTGTCCCTGATTTATATTTGGTAGAAGAATCAAACAATGGCAAATCACATCCTGCACAAGTATAAATTCCTTCCTTTTTATTATCCCAAAGATCGCCCGTAAAAGAACGTTCCGTTCCCGCTTGACGCAATACATAATACTCTTCTTTGGTCAATTGTGCTTTCCATTCAGCATCTGTTTTTTCAATTTTTTTAAGCGTATCGCCTACCGTAGCCGTTGCTGATGCAATTCTAGCTTCTGCTTTTTTTACATCATAGCTGGTATTTGCTACTTTTGGATTTGGGCTACAAGAAAAAAACAATACAATTGCAAAAATTGAAAACCCGAAATTTAAAATATTATTCTTCATGATATTAATTGGATTATGGATTATGGATTATGGATTATGGGAAAACTTAATTTCAATTTAATTTGATACAGATTATAGGATAATCTTGAATCCATAATCATTAATCTTGAATCAAAACTCATCTTCTCCCTTTACGATTTTTACTTCTCTTTTTAGGTGCTTGCCATTCCTCTCGTTCCGCAAAAGAAACAATCCTTTTCATAAAATTGACAATGGATAAAAAAACGAGATAGACAAAAGTCAATACAATAAAAATCCATCGAATTGTTCCTGCTTCTTCAAAAGAAACTGACGAAGTTAAATACGCTAAAATCCCAGAAATAATTGCCAGTACCGAATAAGAAATCATAGATCGAATCCAATATTTATTCATATCGTCCGAACTAAGACTAAAAATAGAATTGAGTACTGCAAAAAACAAAAGAAAGGAAGCCGATATTATCCATGGAATATAGTCTTTAAATTCGGCTGCTCCCGTCCAAATTGCTATTTTTGTCAAAGCAATGAAAACCACTATAAACCCAAGCACTACCGTTGCTTGATTTACAGGGTCTTTAGCTTTTGTCATAAAAGGATCGTTGGTCTTGTCTTGCATATATTTAAAATAAATTAAAAAAGGTATTGTTCAAAAATAGTAATTGTTTATTACTATTTTTTAAATGAAAGAAATGTTTATGAAAAAATTGATGATACTATTAGGACTTAACTTACTGACTTTCAACATATTACAGGCACAGACTCCTGAACTGGAAATATGGGAAATTCAAGGAGATCAAATTTTCTCTCCATACCTCAATCAAACTGTACAAACCAATCAAAATGTGGTCACCGCAGTAGGTAACGATTTCTTTTTTATTCAAACCCCTGACTATCGAGCCGATACCAATCTTTCAACTTCCAACGGCATCAAAATAATTACTAACAATACTCCTACGGTACAAGAAGGAAATTTGGTTTCTATTACTGGAACAGTAAGGGAATTTTTTCAACGTACTCAAATTGATGAAGCTGATGGATTGACTATAACCATTGATTCAACAAATGTGGCTCTTCCAACTCCTGTTCTTTTAACTGAAAATTACCCTTCAGAAACATCAGGTAGTTATCCTGATTTGGAAAAAGTGGAAGGGATGTTGGTTCAATTTTCACAAGCCACAACAACTGCATCGACAAATCAATTTGGAGAAACGCCAATCAAAATTGGAGCAAAAAGAAGTTTTAGAGAACCTGGTATTTTAGCACCTGCGCCCAATGGTTTACCTGAGTGGGATGGCAATCCTGAAATCCTTGATTTTGATCCTGATGAATTTGGTTTACCGAATCAAAACAATCTTTCTGCTCGATTAAATATTGCTGCTACTGGCGTCATTGATTATGCTTTTGAAGATTATATTTTGAGGGCTACCGATTATGAAATTACAGGTCAACCACCTTTTCAAGGAGTGGATGCTCCATTAAATACTCAAGCTACAATTGGTTCCATTAATTGTTTAGTGTTTTCAAATTTGGAAAGTGAATATAATATTCGGCGACAAAAACTAGCCAACTACATTGTTGACCTCATGAAAGCACCAGACATTGTTGCTGTTCAAGAAGTGAGGAGTTTATTTGTACTTCAAGATCTTGCAAATCATATTCAAAGTATGCATCCTAACATTATATACACGCCTTATTTGATTTCGAGTGGTTCGAGTGGAAGCTTTATAATTGAGGTTGGTTATTTGGTGAAAAATACCGTTTCGGATGTACAAGTTACTCAACTAGGTGCTAATGAAAATTTAAGTGTAGGAGGAAGTTTACATTATCGACCGCCATTATTATTGGAAGGAAATTTTAACACTACTCCTCCAAAACCAATCAAAGTTTTAAACTTACATCTAAAATCTTTAGGAGGCTCATCAAGTACCAAATGGATAAGAAGACATGAACAGGCCATCTCTGTGGCGCAAATGGTGGAAGCAAGAATCAATGAAAATTTAGTAGTTGTTGGCGATTTTAATGCCTTTCAATTTTCGGATGGAAGAGTCGATATCGTTAATCAAATTGCAGGTACCCCTTCCTTGGGTGCTGAATATCCAGTTCAAAATATTGTTTCCATTCCATTGACCAATCAAAGCCTTACAGTTCCCGAAGAAGAACAATATTCTTTTGTTTTTCAAAACAATGCTCAAATCCTAGATCATTGCTTAACTACTGATTTACAAGGACTTACGGTTGATAAACTACAATATGTAAGAGCTAACTCAGATTTTTCAGACGATTACTTTACTACTAATTCTCCCAATTATTATACTTCCGATCATGATGGTTTTGTTTTATTTTTGGATTTGGGTACTGAATTTTCAGTCAACAATTCAGAGGTTTTGGAAAATGTATTTGATGTAAAATATCCAAATCCATTTTCCCAAAATCAAAATATCTCATTTGAATTACAACAATCAGATGATATAAAATTTACCTTAACTAATTTGGAAGGAAAAATAGTTTTTGGAAAAAATATAGGGCAACTTCCTAAAGGGAAACATTTCCTAACAATACCTTTACAATTTCCAACGGGAACTTATTTTTTAAATATCAAAGGAGAAAAAAATAATTTTACTGGAAAATTAATTTACCAAAATTAATGAACTTAAATATCGACCAACTTAGAGCAGATACTCCTGGTGTACAAAATGTGCTACATTTTAATAATGCAGGATGTTCCCTTCCCATCAAAGCTGTCGTTGATGTTATCACAGAATACCTTCAACTCGAAGCAATGGTAGGCGGCTACGAAGCCAAAGATCAATATCAAAAAACCATTGACCAATTTTATCAAGAAGCCGCTACGCTTATCAATGCTTCTCCTGATGAAATTGCAATTGTAGGAAATGCATCGGAAGGTTTTAACAAAGCCTTGTACGCTATTCCATTTGAAGTAGGAGACATCATTCTCACTTCAGAAGTTGAGTATGGAAATAATTTTATTAATTTTTTAAACCTTAAAAAACAAAAAGGAATTGAGATCCAAATTATACCGAATGATGAATTTGGAAATATAATGTTGGAAAAAATGGAATCAATGATTTCACCTCAGGTAAAACTCATTGCCATCACACATATTCCTACCAATAGTGGTTTGATTGTCCCAGCTGAAAAAATAGGTGCTATCGCAAAAAAACATAACATTCTTTATCTATTGGATGCCTGCCAGTCGGTGGGTCATATGCCAGTTGATGTTGAAAAAATCCAATGTGATTTCCTAGCAACTACCAGTCGAAAATATTTAAGAGGCCCAAGAGGTTTAGGATTTTTGTATGTCCGAAAAGGCATTTTAAAAAAATTAAATCCGCCAACTTTGGATATGGTAACTGCACATTGGGATGACGTTGAAAATTATCATTTGGATAGCGATGTTAAAATGTTTGAAAATTGGGAAAAATCCTATGCTTTAGTTTTAGGTTTTTCTAAAGCCCTCTCCTATTTGAATCAATTAGGGATCAAAAATACTTGGAAACGGATTCAACATTTATCCAATATTTTAAGAGAAAAATTAAATCACATTGAAGGAATAAAAGTCTTAGATATTGGCAATCAAAAATGTGGAATTGTAAGTTTTGTTTTAGATAAAATTCCACCTGAGGATTTACATAAAGTACTGCTTCAACAAAGTGTCAATACTTCTGTTAGCGCACGTTTTTCTACTGTTATTGATATGGACAAACGTGGGTTGAGTAGTGTCAATCGGGCTTCTATTCATTATTATAATTCAGAGGAAGAGATTGATATTTTTGTAAAAAAAATGGAGTACATTGCAGAGCAAGTACTACGAAAAATCAACAAATAATTTCTAGTTGCTAGATATAAGAAAAAAGATTTAAGATGATAAGACTTCTAACAATCTTGTTATCAATTGATTTTTAGTAATTTATACAATCGTAAAAATCTTATGTCTTAAATCTTTATTCTTAGGTCTAGTAAAGTCATATAACCAACTGAATATCAACAATATATGTCCTCCATTCTCGAACTAGCCCCACAATTTCAAGTCTCCCTCTCTTATTGGATTTTTGCATTTTTTGCAGCCTTTCTCATAGGCATCGCCAAAGCAGGGATTAAAGGAATTACCATAATTACCGTCACCATTTTAGCTTTTGTTTTTGAAAGTCAAGCCTCTACGGGCATCATGCTTCCTTTGCTGATGCTTGGTGATATTTTCGCAGTCATTTATTATAATCGTCATGCGCAATGGAAGTATTTATTTAAACTTTTACCTTGGATGATTATTGGTGTTTTGGTAGGTAGTTTAGTAGGGAAAAATTTAGATGAAGTTACTTTTAAAAGAGGGATGGCGATCATCATAATCGTTTCCGTAATTATGATGTTTTGGTGGGAAAACCGAAAAGTAAAAACAGTTCCAACCAATTGGTGGTTTGGAACGATTATGGGATTTATGGCTGGTTTTACAACAATGATTGGGAACTTGGCTGGAGCATTTTCCAATATCTTTTTCCTAGCCATGCGAATGCCTAAAGATCAATTTATTGGAACAGCGGCTTGGTTATTTTTTATCATCAATATTATCAAATTCCCTATTCACGTTTTTTATTGGGGCACCATTTCGATGGAATCTGTTGCTGTAAATTTAAGGTTGATACCGATGGTGATTTTTGGATTTTGGGTGGGAATTTATTTGGTGAAAAAAATTAAAAATGATGATTATCGAAAATTGATTTTAGTGATGACTGCGGTTGGGGCGATTTTAATTTTCTTTAAATGATTTAGCTGTCGGGCTTTTGTACGTCGAAAAAATAATGGTGAGATGGGAAAATGCTGAATAATTATAAATGTATTAAAAACCACCCCTAAACATGGAATACTTTTAAGTTTCATCCAAACAAATCCGTTTTTCATCTATAAAATCCTCCATTCCAAACCTCAAAATCCCAAATTTGCTGGCGTTAAAAAATTTAGTTTATTCATAAAGTTCTATTTCTTAAAAAGTTAAGGGAGTAGGAAATAAATAACCTACTCCCTAAATAGAACTTTCAAAATCTTCTAGTCATGCAAAATTACATTTATGAAAATCACAATACCAAGGCATTTTATAATATGGCTTGGATAACATTTGCTATTTCATCATTGGGAATGGCGGCAGGATTATTTTATTTGGAAGCGACTATTGCCATGAAAGGGTTTTTGACCATGTCCTATATTTTCACCGTTTCTTCCTGCTTCACAGTTGCCAAAGTGGTAAGAGACAAACATGAATCTGATAAATTTTTAGATAAGGTAGAAAAAGCCAAAACTGAAAAATATTTAGCTGAAAAATAGAATTGATCAATCAAAATGACAATCAAAATCAAAAAACATGCTTTCACAATATCACGTTTTTGATTTTGATTGCCATTTTGATTTTGATTGATTAAAACTCTCCACCACCTTCAAAACCACCACCACCACGACGGCCACCGCCTCTTCGTTTTTTCTGATTGAGTCGATAGTTTAAAGTCAAACGAAATGTACGACCTCTCCATTGAAAATCATCTTCTCGATAAAAATTTTCAGTTTCCGTGATTCCTCTTCTTCTTCGAGTTTGGAAAGGATCAGAAGCATTAAAAGTAATTGTTCCTTTATTTTTTAGAATATCTCGACTCACTCCAAGATCAATAAAAGCAATAGCTTTGGTACTACCCTGCGTAGTTTCTCTTGGTGCTCGATAATTAAATCGCAATTGAATATCCGTTTTTTTCTTAACCGTCACTCTTGAAGTCAACCGCCCTCTCGAAGTATAAGTATCTGCATTGTAACTAATTCCTTCATTCGATCCTTCTGTGATTGACCGAAACAAGTTCACATCTCCATTAAACCGCAACCACTTAGCAGGGTTATAGGAAAATGTAAATTCAAAACCAATATCATCTTGAGTTGCTAAATTAACTGGTCGTCGAAAAGTAGTATCAGCTGAAGAACTTGTAATGATTCGAGTAATTACATCTGTTGTATGTCGGTAAAAAATAGCCGAAGACAATGATCCTTTTTCCCAATATTTAACATGACCTATTTCATACGAATCTGTAAATTCTGGATCAAGATTTGGGTTTCCACTAAATTGATTTCTGGCATCGCTAAATGTAAAAAATGGATTCAAACTCCAAAACCGAGGTCGTCGAACTCTTCGAGAATAACTTGCTTGAATTGAATTTCCATTACTTAGCTCATAAGAAACAAATCCACTTGGAAAAAAATTAGTGTAATTTCTAGCATTGATAGAATCATTATTGACAAGTTCAGTTCGTACATCAGAGTGTTCAAGTCTGGTCCCTATTTGATAAGAGAATTTGTTAATCTTATTACCATAGGTCGCATAAATTCCATAAATGTTCTCATCATAACTGAACTCATTGGTCAGATTTGGCAAGGCTTGATATTCCCCATTTATCTCTTCTTCTACCTTGTAATCATTATTAATTGTTCGAAAAGAACCTTGATATCCAGCTTCAAATCTTTCATTTTTTCCCAAAGGAAGCGTATAATCTAATTTGGTAATTATCCTTCGCTCTCCTTCCTCATTTCCAGATCGTTGCAAAAGAGCCTGTTGCGTAGATGGATTGAAATCAGGATCAAAATAAGTTTCCTCAAATTGTGATTTTTCTGCTTCAATATTATCTTGATACCGAAAATCTGCGACCAACTCATGTTTCTTTTTATTAAACTTCTTAGTGTAGGTCAATGCAAATTCTGATTTCGTTTCATCTTCGTCTTCATTATCAGTTCGGTAAGTTGTCCCGATAGGGTTATCTTCTGTCTCTAAAAAGTCGTAGTAATATATTTCCGAAAAGTTATCATCTCTTCCTATTCGATATAAAAAAGAAGTCGTCAATGTATTTTTTGGATTAAAATAATAGTCTGCTCCAAATCTTATATTACCTGAAAGCCCACCACGCTCATGATCTCTTTCTTGGTTTGTAATTTTTGAATTGGAAAAAAAACGTTGATGAGAAGTTCCTCCTCCCAAATTTTTTCTATGATTTACTCCTATGTTCGTAAAAAAATTGAAGTCGTTTTTCCGATAATTCAAATTGAAAGCAACGCCATAAATATCAGGATACCCCAACGTAAAATCGAACGAACCATTCAAACCACTTTTTTTCTCTTTTTTCAAAACAATATTAATAATCCCTGAAGTCCCTTCTGCTTCAAATTTTGCTGAAGGATTAGTAATCACTTCTACTTTATCAATCAAGTTAGCGGGCAAAGCTTTGAGTCCTCCTGTACTTCCGATTCCCACCAAACCTGAAGGCTTTCCATCCACTAAAATCTGAACGCCTTCACTTCCACGAAGACTGACATTGCCATCAATATCAACTGCTACACTTGGTACATTATCCAAAATATCAGCCGCAGAACCTCCATTATTTGCAAGGTCTTTTCCTACATTAAATATTCTTTTGTCCAGGCCCATCTGAACAGAACTCTTTTCTGCTCTAACCTCAATCTCATTTAAAACTTCTGAGTTCGCCCCTAGTTCGATTTGTCCCAAATCTACTACCCGACTCTCTCTACCTATGACAAAATTATCAAGTGTTATGGGTTTAAAACCAATAAAATCAACTTTTGCAAAATATCGCCCTGGAGGTGTTTCGATGGCAAAAACACCAGTTTTTGAAGTAATATCTCCCGTAACGATGGAACTGTCTTTTTGAGAAATAATGGAAATCGTAGCATATTCCATTGGAGCTTGGGTTGTGGCATCTACTACTTTACCCTTCACTATTCCTTTAAATCCTCCACCTGAGCCAACTCTTTGTCCGCCACCTGGTCTTTGTGCAAAAATGGTCAACGGTAAAATCAATATTAATAATAGAATAGATACTTTTGTAACTTTTTTTAACATCGGGTTTAAGTTTATGTCTTTGTTTCTAAAATGAATTAAAATGTTTAAACGCTTAAAATCAAAAGTCGTTTAAATTGGGAAAGATTATTTTTACTTACAACAGAACCAAAATATAAATTTGGATGGCAAATATCTTAAATACTTGCGGTTGGAAGACGTAAATTCTAAAAAATAAATTATTCTTTTCAGGTGGTAAGAGATTAACTTTGCATCTTTTTAACGGTAACCGTCAACTTTAGTTGGCAGTTTGTGTAACTTACTGATTTTCACATATTTATACATCTTACCAAATAAATTTGACGGTTACCGTTACCATAAAACCTTTTTTAAATTAAATTCATATGAAATTCGAAACCAAAGCCATTCGAATTCAAACTGAACGCAGCCAACATCGAGAACATAGTACACCTATTTTCCCTACATCAAGTTTTGTATTTAACGATGCAGAGCAGATGCGTTCATTATTCGCAGGGGAAGATTCAGGTAATATTTATAGCCGTTTTACCAATCCAAGTTGTACAGAATTGGAATTAAAAATGGCAGCATTGGAAAATGTCGATGATGCATTTGCTACCGCTTCAGGGATGGCAGCTGTCTTTGCACTATTTTTATCCCATTTAAAAGCAGGCGATCATGTTTTGGCATCTCGTGCGATATTTGGTTCCACCTATACCTTACTCACTAATCACCTTCCAAAATGGGGAATTGAACATGATTTTGTCAATCCCAACGCACCTGAAACTTGGGAAGAAAAACTAAAGTCCAATACTAAAATGTTATTTATCGAAACCCCTTCCAACCCTGGGTTAGATATTATTGATATGCAAGTAGCAGGCGATTTTGCCAAAGCACATAACTTAATTTACTGTGTGGACAATTGTTTTGCAACACCATATTTGCAACAACCTGCAAAGTACGGAGCAGATTTAATTATGCACTCCGCTACAAAATTTATTGATGGTCAAGGAAGAGTCCTAGGAGGTGTGGTAGCAGGTAAAAAGGAGTTGATGGAAAATGTTCGAAAATTTTGTCGAAGCACAGGGCCTTCTTTGTCGCCGTTCAATGCATGGATACTTTCCAAGAGTTTAGAGACACTTGGCGTTCGATTAGATCGACATTGTGATAATGCATTGGCACTTGCCAACTTTCTTCAAAATCATAATCAAGTAATTCGTGTCAATTATCCTTTTCTGGAAAGTCATCCTGCCTGCTCCATTGCAAAAAAACAAATGAAAAAAGGTGGAGGAATTGTTACTTTTGAAGTCAAAGGTGGTTTGCAACAAGGTCGTGATTTTTTGGATGCAATTGAATTGTTATCATTGACGGCTAACCTTGGAGATACTCGAACTACTGCAACACATCCTGCTTCCACCACACATGCTAAACTGACTGAAGAAGCAAGGCAAGAGGTTGGCATTACAAATGGATTGATTCGTATTTCTACTGGATTGGAACATGTGGATGATATTATTGAAGATATTGATAATGCCTTGAAAAAGTCGGTATAAATCACAAAATATTGATAATTCTTAGCCACAGATTTACGCCGATTTTTTATGATTGACGAAAAACACGTTTTAGAAAATCAAAAAAAATCTGCGGCTAAAAAAATTTTTTCAAAAAATAAAATTAATGCCTACCTCTAAAAAACATACTACTTACAAAATCCCAATCGAAATCGAAGGGTTACAGTTTTTCAAATACGACAAAGTTTTTGAACTAGAATCGGGCGAATCACTTCCTGAAGTAACAATTGCTTATCACACTTTTGGAAAATTAAATCAAGCCAAAGACAATGTCATTTGGGTATGCCATGCTTTGACCGCTAACTCAGATGTTTCGGATTGGTGGAGTGGTTTGTTTGGAAAAGGAAAAATGTATGACCCTGAAAAACATTTTATCGTATGTGCGAATATCTTAGGTTCATGTTATGGAAGTACTTGCGCACGAAGTATTTCGCCTATCACTCAAAAAGCATATGGAATAGATTTTCCTTTGTTGACGATTCGAGATTTAGTGAAAGCACATGACTGTTTAAGGCAACATTTAGAAATTGATCAAATTAGTTTGTGTATTGGAGGTTCTTGTGGGGGGCATCAGGTCATGGAATTGGCTTATCTTTTAAAAGATAAAATAAAAAATATTGCCCTCCTAGTAACGAGTCCTCGTGAAACCGCTTGGGCTATCGCTACTCATCAAGCTCAACGCCTTGCGATTCAAGCTGATCCTACTTGGCAAGAAGATTATGATATGGCTGGTAAAAATGGACTAAAAGCTGCCCGTGGAATGGCACTTCTCACCTACCGTACTTTTGACGCTTATATCAAAAGTCAAACGGATGATAATGAAAAGACTGATGATTTTAAAGCGGCTTCTTATATTTCTTATCAAGGAAAAAAATTACAACAACGCTTTTACGCACAGGCGTATTTTAGTTTAACCAAAACATTGGATACGCATAATATTGGGCGAGGAAGAGGACGAAGTGGCATCAAACAAGCCTTATCTCAAATTACTGCTAATGCTTTTATTTTATCCATCAATACGGATCTATTAATCCCACCTTCTGAACAACAACAATTAGCAGATTATATTCCTAATGCACATTATGTTTCTTTGGATTCACCATATGGACATGATGGTTTTTTAGTCGAAGCAGATACTATTAATAGGTTGTTGAAAGAGTGGTTTGAAGATGTTTAGGAAGTAACCGCCAAATTCATTTGGCTGGTTGTATTAATACCGAATTTAATAAGATATGTCGTACATATTGAATTATCTTTCGCCGCTACTCTCCGTTAAAAAGCTTCGTGATAGCTAGCCTATCCCTACGTTTTTTGCCTCTATTATCGACAAAATCTAAATCAATATTCACGACACCTCTTATTAAATTCGGTATAATAATCAATGACTTGTTCAACCAGCCAAATAAATTTGGCGGTTACTTTTTCTAAATATACCGCTCATCTAAACTAAAATAAGATTTCTTTTTAGGAGTGATATTTTTGTAAAAATTCATAATCTTTTTCATGTCTGCTTCCATATCATCGGTAGGATAAATAACACCTCCAATCCCTGCCATCTTTTTTTCATAATCCAAATAGCCAAAGGTGATGGGTACATTCGCCATTTTTGCAACATGATAAAAACCAAGTTTCCATTCTTTACGCAATGTTCGAGTTCCTTCAGGTGCAATGACTAAAGCAATTTCGTCAAACTGCTTAAAAAAATCAGCCATTTGTTCTGTTTGACTTTTACGAGGTTTGTTAGGATCTTTTTTACTCCTATCAATTCCTAAAAATCCTGCACGTTTCGTAAGTGACCCAATTAGACCTTTTGTCCAATTGTCTTTTATTGCAATTTTTACAGGAATTTTTAAAACCCAAAAAGCAACACGTACAAAATACCCATCCCAATTAGTCGTATGAGGTGCGGCAATCACGACACTACGTTGAGCTTCCTTGGGAACATTTTTATCTATTTTCCATCCATGTAGCCAAAGTAAAAATTTTGCAAAAGATTCCATCATGCGGTAAAAGTAAGTAATTGAAAAATCAAAATCCAAATATGAACTGTGAGTTTTGTGATTAGTGACTCGTTATCAGTATCGAATCACGAGTCACTAATCACAAAACTTAAAGAACGATTACCTATTGTATTTCCAATAATTCAACATCAAAAACCAAAACAGAATTAGGTGGAATTCCACGTTGTCCTCTCGCACCATATGCCAAATCAGATGGAATATAAAAACGATATTTTGAGCCAACACTCATCAATTGCAATCCTTCTGTCCAACCTTTGATAACTTGAGTAAGACCAAAAGTAGTAGGTTCGTTACGCTCATAAGAACTATCAAAAATAGTCCCATCCAACAATTTCCCTTCGTAATGTACTTTTACTTTATTCTTTGCCATAGGCTTTCGACCTTTGGCATCTCTTAGCACTTTGTATTGCAATCCACTTGGTGTGGTGCCTACATCTTTTTTCTTTTTGTTGTCAGCTAAGAATTTTTCTCCCTTGGCTTTATTAATTTTTCCTTGGGCAGATTGTTTCTTTTTTTCAGCACGTTGCCGTTCCTGTTGAGCTTTTCTCATAATCTCTTGGGCCTCCTGTTCTGAAATCATTTGTTGATTTCCATATTGATCGTCCAGTCCTTTTTTAAGCAATTCTTTATTAATATTTCCCATCTCCTTCATTTGTTGTCCAATCAAAAAACCATAGGCATAAGAAACAGAGTCCTGGAAGGTTTTCAATTGTTTATCCTTCTGTGCCATCAATGGTTGTGCAAAAAAAGAAAACATCAACATTGTAATTAGAATATAAAGTGTCTTTTTCATTTCTGATTTATTTATTTAAAAAATCACCTCGCACTTCGAGGCAAACGTGTTGTTGCAAATAATCGTTTAATACTATATCGTCCAGCACCATTTACATAAATCATCATCAAGCCTCCAATAATCGCTAAGTTTTTCATAAACTGAATAGAGTTGATTCGATATAATTCAGGTGGATCGTTCCAAAAAGAATAGATGGTAAATGTAGCAGGTATATAAAATAACAATAATAAAACGGATCCAAATTTAGAACGGTAGCCCGTCAATATTAATATGCCTCCAAATATCATTAAAAAAATTGCTCCACCAAGCAGTAAATCTTGTCGCCAAGTAATTCCATACCCTGTCATAGCTGCCTTTGTTGTTTTAAAATACTTGATGGAATCGTATGCTTCCCATAAAAAAATTAGGGACAAAAAAATCCTTGCCATCAAGTCCATAATATCCTTCATTCGCTATTTTCTTTATTTTAGGGCAAAAATATAAAAATTTAATGAATATTAAGTATCGGATACCTTGCAGTCACCCGACGCTTAAACACCTGATTATCAATAAGTTAAGAATTACTAGATTGTAAATCCCTCCCTCGGAGTTAGCAAAGTGAATTCGAAAGAAAGTATTTAAATAATTGAAGTTACGCAAACAAGTCCGAAGGACTTCGATATGAGTAGCTATGGATGAATTTATGGTTTTGCCAAATGGTCATCAAGTAGATCTTCATCTAAATCATCTAAATTACTAGAGTCAATATTTTGAGTTTTATTACTTTTCTCCAAATCCTTTTTATAAGATTGCCCTGCCAAATAAAACAAAAGTGCTGCTAGTATTCCTGAAATAAAAGTACAACTAAACGCCCACCTCAAAGAATCGACTCCATAAGTAGGTGCTAACCAATCGCTCAAAACTCCAACCATCGTAGGGCCTAATCCCATCCCAATAATATTCAATGCAAAAAATAAAACAGCAGAAGCAAAAGCCCTCATTTTGGCAGGCACTAAACTATGAGTCACCGCAATCGAAGGCCCTAAATATAAAGCACCAATAAAATAAGTCGCAACAAGAACTGCTAAAACAGCATTGGTTTCTTGCCCAAAAAAAACAAATGCAGAGGGCAAGATATTAAGTAAAGCTGCCAAACTTGGCAACCATAAGTACCATCGAATATCCCTACTACGCAACTGATCTGTAAATACACCTCCTAAAAATGTTCCCAATCCACCACCTATCACAGCTATAAAACCAAGCGTAATTCCTACCGTTTGAATTTCCATACCATGAACTCGTAGAAAAAAGGATCCTAACCAATTTCCAATACCATAATTTCCAAATGCTTGCATTCCTGTTGCAAGGGCTAAAAAGACAAATGTCTTTTTTTGTAACAATGTGTTTACAACCTCCTTCAAAGAATAATCTTTCCCTTTGGCAGCTCCACTATCTGTTCTTCCTTTTACAGGTTCTTTAATGGTAAACCAAACCAAAACTGCATATAAAATCCCAGGAATTCCAAGGGCATATAATGCCATTCGCCAACCATAATTTTGAGCAATTATTCCACCTATTAAGAATCCTAAAAAGATTCCAATATAGACTCCCGTTGAATATATGGATAGTGCGGTGGCTCTTTTTTCGGGTTCATAATAATCTGAAATAATGGAATGTGCTGGGGGGCTTCCTCCTGCTTCTCCAATGCCTACACCAACTCTTGCAAGCAGTAGTTGAACAAAATTTTGAGCCATACCTGAGACCGCAGTCATCCCACTCCAAACTACTAATGAAATAGAAACAATATTTTTACGATTGTGATTATCCGCATACCTTGCGATTGGAATTCCTAGTGTGCAATATAAAATTGCAAAAGCTAATCCCGTTAGTAAACCTAATTGGGTGTCACTAAGATTTAAATCATTTTTGATAGGTTCTTGAAGTATGACTAGGATTTGTCGGTCAATAAAATTAAAAGCATAAACACCAGTAAGGACAAAAAGCACATATCGTCTATATGATTTGCTGTAGGTTGTGGTTGTTGACATGATTTTCGTTTCGTTTAAATCAATTGCTTGAATCTAATTCAATGAATTATTTAGGGTTGTAAGTTAGTAAAGAAAAAGGAAAGATGGAGAGATGAAAACTGAATTTAGAAATTCTGAAACGAAGGAGGATAAAAACAAATGAGCCCTTTGGGCTCATTTTCTAAATTTTTATTTTTCAACGCAGAGACTCAAAGGTGCTGAGAATTTTTCCATGCCTGCGGCAGCAAGTTCAAAAAATTTAGACCTCTGCACCTCTACGTTGAAAAAATTATTGGCGAAGCCAATTTATCCGCAACTTGGATTATTTATAAGAATGAATATCCGATGAACCTGATGATCTTAATTTAGTTTTGGAAGGGTTTCCTTTGTAATTAACATCACTTGAACCAGTAGCATTTACGGTAATACTTTCCGAAGCATACACATTAGAATCCGATCCACCTGATGCTGAAATAATCACTTCTTTAGCTTCAAAATCATATCCATCAAAATCACTTCCGCCTGATGCATTAATATCTAAAAAATCAGTACTTCCTTCTATCTCCACATCCGAGCCACCACTACAATTGACATATAATTTTTCTACTTCCAAATCCAATTCCATATCTGAACCGCCACTTCCATGAATTTCCAATTCATCAAATTTTAAAGTTCCTTTAGATTCTACATCTGAACCGCCACTTGCATGTATGGATTTCAAATCGTCAACAGTAATTTTAACCAAAGAAGTTTTTACACGGCGTACTTTTTTGTCAAAATAAATTCGCAATTGATTTCCTTTTACTTCTGTAATTAATAAATCAAGTGCGTGCGCTGTTACCTCTACTTCGATTGTACTTGAATTACCTTGTGTAATTTCAAGATCAATTCCTCCTCCTATGGAAACTGAGGTAAAATCACCTACGTTACGCTCTTCTTTAGCGATGTTTTTATCTTCACCCCATCCCCCGTTTTGAGCCATTAAATTTGAGGTGAATAAAAGTATAAATAGAACCAATAAAATGTTTTGAGTAAGTTTCATTTTCTTAAAATTTTTATCATTAAATAATTAGGGTAAAAACTGAATTGCACTAATGACAATAGTAAATATTAATTAGTTGGAATCTGGAGATTTTTTTTTGAATTATCCTATAAATATTCTCCAATCTCTAAAAACACGAGTCAGGGTCTGACTCCAAAGTCAGCCCTGACTTCAACCGAAGTTCCTATAAATCAAAACTTCCCATTCCATGTCAAACCCTGACTTCGCAAATTTAAAACTCAAGAATGAATCATTTTCCAAAAAAATAGGTTCTAAAGATAACGTAAGTCCAATTTTATCCCATTTACCTTTTTCAATAAATATTCATATCAAAAATAGAAGTGTTAAATTCAACATTTTCAACACCAAATTATGTATTTTTATCATCTCAAATGATATAAAACTGTACAGACAACAGCGATTTTTTTTAAAATCGTAAAATTAAAATCCATTTTAATTCATCTAATGAGTAGCCTAGGACTCAGCAATTTTAAGCTATTCATATTAAAATCTTATTTATGAAAACTATTAAAATGTCCTTATTAGCACTTTTTATAGTGTTGGGAGGTACCCTCTTTTTTTATTTTAATTCCAATCATACTCCAAGTAATACTTTCAAAGACGATGCTCCAATTATCAATGTAAATGATGGAACACCTGTGAAATCTATCGTTCGTAAATCGGATAGTTTTGATCCAATGAAAGATGACCACGTAAAACCATTGCCTACCTATTTGAAAAAAAGTATGAACTGGTTAGCAAAAGCTCAGGCTCGAAATGGCGGATACGGTTCAGGACAACATGCTTCACAACAAATCCGTGACCCACGTCAAGTCAATGTTGATCCAGCTACCACTTCTTTTGTTGGTTTAGCTTTGATGCGAGTAGGAAATACCTTGCAGGATGGACAGTATAAAGGTAATCTTCGAAAAGCATTAAACTACATGCTGAAAACAGTCGAAGGTGCTCCTGAAAATAATGCCAATATTACCAAGCAGGTAGGAACACAACCTCAACAAAAATTAGGTCAAAATATTGACGTGTCATTAGCTGCTCAATTTTTAATTCGCATCTCTCCATTGGCTGACGGTGATGATGAATTGCAAATCAAAATTGACAAAGCAATTGCAAAATGTTTAAGAAAATTAGAAAACACTCAATTGGCAGATGGTAGTTGGAATGACCGAGGTTGGGCGAGAGTTTTAAGTTCAGCAATGGCCAATAATGCTTTGGAAATGGCAGAAGCTAATGACATCGAAATCGATAAAAACGTTTTAGCTTTATCAAGAGCTTACCAGCAAAAAAATGTAGATGCGAAATCTGGAAAGGCGGCTACTGAAAAAGCTGCAGGAATTGATTTATACGCCTACTCAAGTACACAACGTGCAACTGCTCTCGACGCCAAAAAAGTTCAAGCGATAATGGATGCTGCTGAAATCAAAGAAAGCAAATCAAGTGACTACTCAGCAACTAAACGAGCTCTTGCCAATAACGGATATAGCGAAAAAGAGGCTAATGATATACTCTTTACTTATCAAGTCAATCGGGCTGCTACTGAGAATTTAAAAAGTGATAAAGTGTTGTCTGGTTTTGGAAATAATGGAGGTGAAGAATACCTCAGTTACATGATGACAAGTGAAGCTTTAGTGATGAGCCAAGATTCTAAAAGTTGGAATAAATGGCATAGCAAAATGAAACAGAATCTAGGAAGCATCATCAATGAAGATGGTAGCTGGTCTGGACATCATTGTATTACAAGTCCAGTTTTTTGTACTGCAGCAGTTGTTATGACATTGACTGCTGATCGTGATTCTGGAAAACAAAAAACTGATTTTTAATAAGAAATTGAATATTGAAAATTAAAAAAACACGTAATTTCGATGAGTCGAGATTACGTGTTTTTTATTTTGATTAATTTTTTGAAACTACAAAAGAAACTTGGAATTGAATTCTAACAATAAATTTACGGTGGAACTTTTCTATCATTTTTTTATCAAAAAAAATGCGCAATCTATTTTGAATATCAAACTCTATTTAATATTCATTCTCATTTTCAAAATATTATTTTTCACAAATTGTACCTCTCCTACCCTCAACTCAAAAGAACAAGTTCTCCATGATGCTGCTAGCTTTTTATGGGAAAAACAAAACATTGACGGAGGCTGGCATAGCGAAACTCATGGCATTTTAAAAAGCGGTCAATCCGTTTCGGCTTTTGTTTTTTATCAACTCCTTCAAGTGCCAAATGACATTTACCAACCTTCATCTGAACAGATAAAAAAAGGATTGGATTTCATTCGTTCTCGTTGCACAGATGGCGTTTTAGGACATTTTAATCCCATCATTTTAGACTACCCAAATTATGCTACGGCTTACGCTTTGAGGATTTTCAAACATTTTGACTATCCTGAAGATCAGGCGATAATGGATCAAATGAAAACTTATTTGCAAGGTCAACAATTTACAGAACAACGTGGGTTCATTTTGGAACATCCTGCTTACGGTGCATGGGGTTTTGGGGAAAAATTTTTAGATGATGGAAAACATGGCCATGTAGATTTATCGCATACTCGTCGGATTCTACAAACGCTACAACTATTTGATAATCAAGAAGATAGCTCATTCTCGCAAAGCCAACACTTTTTATCACTTTTGCAAAAAAATCAAACTGATACTCGATTACATCCTACTAACATTCCTAGTGATAAAATCAAATATGATGGTGGTTTTTTTGCTTCAACAGCAACTGTTTCGACCAATAAAGGAGATATTGAAAATCAAGAAAATCCTTATTATAGAAGTTACGCAACTGCAACTGCTGATGGACTTTTGGCATTATTGGCTGCTAATGTTGACTCTTCTGATAAGAGGGTTCAAGATGCATTTCAATGGCTATTGAATCATCCAATTTTGGATTATCCAGAAGGGATTCCACATGATGATCCTAACCAATGGCATCAGGTAATGTTTTATTACCACTTATCCGTTAGGGCGCAAGCATATCGTGCGATGAGGCATGTGGATGGGTGGGAAAATGATCTTGTAAATATATTGTTGGATAAACAAAATACGGATGGTAGTTTTTCAAATCCAATGGGTGCTGCTAACAAAGAGGATGATCCTTTGATTGCTACAGCTTTGGTGGTGGCTGGTTTTTGAGGTTTTGAGTGACGGTTGTTTTTTGTCGAATATTTTGACGACTTGGAAAGTCGTTTTACGTGAAAGCTAGTGATTTAGAGAACGGTTTTTGCAAATTCTAGTGCTCGATATTCTGACCATGCAAACTCTTCTCCCTTTTCCATAAATCCACAATGCCCTCCTTGTTTTGGATTTTCGATGATGATATTTGAATTGATTTTGGCAATATCGAAGGGGGAACATGCAGGGGTTAAGATAGGATCATTTAAAGCATTCACTAAGAGCGTAGGTATTTGAATATTTTCCATAAAATTTTTAGCAGAAGAATTATAGTAAAACTCTTCCGCATTCTTATAGTTATTAAGTGGTGCTGAAAAATGTTCGTCAAAGTCTCTCCAAATTTTTATCTCATTTAATTTTTTTAAATCTACTCTTCCTGGAAATTCTTTTTCTTTGATAAAAATCTTCCTTTTTAAATTATTTAAAAATCGTTTTCGATAAATGACATTAGATGATTTATTTAAAACTTCAGCCCCTTCTTTTAAGTCGCATGGCGTTGAAAAAGCAATCGCACCTTTTATCTGGTCAGGGATTTTTTTTCCATTTTTTCCTAAATAATTAAGACTCATCGCACCTCCCATACTGTACCCTATCAACAATACATTTTCATATTCATTTCTTTGAACAGCTTGAGAGATTACAGTTCCAATATCTTCCACATCACCATGATGATATAACCTTGCAGTTCGGTTCATTTCTCCGCTACAAGATCTACAATTCCAAGCCAGAACATCCCAATTATTTTGGCTAAACAATTTCGCAGCACCTAAAATATATTGACGATCAGAACTACCTTCCAAACCATGTGAAAGAATTACCAAATTTTTACTTTGATTAAAAATCCAATCTAAATCGAGGAAGTCGCCATCCTCCAATTCTAACCTTTCTCTTTCATAAAGTACTCCTTGTACTTTTCGAAAAACGCCTGGAATAATTGTTTGAAGATGACCATTAAATTGTAGCAAAGGTGGGCTGGGGAAGGTTGTCATAGTATGTTCGTTAATTGGTTTGGAATTGTTTGAAAAGTTGAATAGTTAATTGGTTCGCTTCGCTATTGGTTAATTAGGTTAACGTGAAAACGAATAGAAGGCAAATGTTTTCGATCACAATATAACCTGATTAATCAATAGGGAAGGGAAGCGAAGCGTTTAATTCAAGTTGCAATCCATTTGAAAAATCTAGTCACAAGTTGAATTTGTTATTTAAATTCTTTTAATCTTCAAGATTCTCCTACTCTATACTCATTTAAAGATTCAACTTGTGACTTCCTTGTTATTCGCTACTTAGATTATTTAACAAATTTACTAATCTACATAAAATCATTTATCAACAGTTGATTTTACTTCTTCCGTATCGCAGTCTGTGCTCTTCTCACGAATCGTTCTGCTGTGGAAGGTTCGACATATTGAAATTCAACAGTTTCGCCATCCTCCATTTTTAAGACTCTTTCCTTCTTTTTCATGTTAATCACCAAATCGTTAAACTTAGTATTATTAGATACAATATTCATGATACCTTGTTTGTAACCAAAGAAATAATAAGTATCACTTGGAGATTTGATATACATGTACAATCGATCATCGCCATTGGAAGGCATCTTAAATTCGATATAACATTTAAGCGTCACATTTGTCTCTTCACCATTGATACTGATAACTCCTACTTGGTCATTTGTATTGACAAATGATTGATAATCAGGATCCCATTTCATAGCCATTTTCCCAAACAAAAAAGTATAAGGATTCACTTTTTTGGGAAGATTGAGACGGTATTCCGTCTTCATTCTTGTTAAGGTATTATGAAGTAGTTTGGAATCTTTTATAAATTCTGAGAGCGCTTTTTCATAAAAATCATTATCCGTAAAATCGACTCCTCTCGTATCAAAACTACTGCTTTTAATATCTTGAATCATAAAATCCAACATATTTTTGGGAATAAATGATTTTATCCCAGCCATCATATCAGCCTCCACGTCATAACCAAATGGCCCAAGGGCAACAGAATCTTGAGGAACAGGATACACGGTTCTAGCATTCCCTGCAGCCTCTACTGACATATATTTTAACTGATCTCCAATATTCAGTTTTCCTTCGGCTCTAAAGCCTCCAGTCTTATTGCTAAAAGTAATTTTGTTCCCCTGCTTGACATCGGATTTTATTTTTAAAGTATCTCCAAAAATAAATTCATCTTTAGGTTCATCTAATTTAAATAATCCTGTCACTTCCAGTATTGGACGGTCTTTTCTAAAATATTTCGGTTGGAAAATACGGGGGTAAAGTTGAGCAGATTCTTTACTCAAATATAATCCTGTGTACAATTTATAACCATCATAATTTTTTGGAGTATTGTATCCAATTATCAAATCATTTTTATCTCCTTCACTATCAATAGAAAACCATTCTCTCTGTGGTAACTTTTCAGTATCTAATCGAGCAAATCCTTTAAAATTTAATGGTTTTTTATCTCCTGTTAAGGTGATCTCTCCACGAAACTCAGTTTTTAAATCAATGTAAAAATTATTCGTTTCATCCACTTCTCCTTTGGCAGTTGTTCGTGTTTTTTTCTCACTCCGTTTTCCTTTACCATAACGTCCTCCTACAATATTTTCAAATGGAATTTCTTGTTTTCGACCTTTGACATTGTATTCATAAAAACCTTTTGCGGTATATTCTTTTTTACCAACAATATCAACAGTAGCACGATTAATAACATGATTTTTTGAAATCGTATCACACACTATTTTACAGTTTTCTAAGGTAGACATTTTACCTGCTTGGAAAATTTCCACTTTTCCATCATCTGTGTAAACTATCGCATCACAGGTATTGATCGACTTCACTCCACTTATTTTCAACTCATTGGATTTCAAATCATAAAAAGCATTTTCTCCTTCAAAATGTAAAGAATCTCGATTATCTCCAGTCGCAACAAATGCTCCTACTTGCCCTGGATCAGTTTTAAAAGTAATTGCATCATTCTTCATATCCCAATCAAACGTAGTCAACGAAGTTTTATATTGATTAAATGGTAATTCAGTAAAATGTCCTTTTTCATTAGCTTCTACATATCCCATTTGTTTATCAAAATCCAACTTACTATTTACATTATCAGTATCCAATGCTAATGCACTTGTTCCTACTGCATTAATTTGAAGTCGGGAAGTATCAGCATTGGCAGAGAATGCTCCAAACTTTATTAATGTTGACTTTAGGCTACCTTTTGTCCATTTCATATTTCCATTTCCACGCAAACCATTTGGCGTCAAAATCAAACCTCCTGTGATGTTATGATCATTTTCTTTAAACAACTCAAAAGCATTTTCCTTTGTAAAAATATACATACTATCTTGGTAGGGTTTCCAGTCAATCCGAATATCCTCACCATGCGCCTGTGGAACTTCAACAGCTCCTTGTCGATCTTCTCTCAAATCAAACAACCTTGCTGTTGCAGTCATTTGTTTGGGTTTAAATAAAATATCTTCAGAGTCCGTTGAAGAGGTCAAATAATTAATGGTTCCTTTTCCCAACATCCCTTTGTTGCTCATATGAATCTCTCCTTTGTAATTTCCTTTGGCTTGGTAGGTAGGAAAACCTGCCGAAGGAGTTTGAGTTGTAAAACCTAAAGATTGATCCTCTTCTTGTAAGAGTAATGTTTCTTTAAAATCAGGAAAGACATCAGCAGAGACTAGATTTCCTTTAAATCGGATATCGTCTTTGGTAAAATTATCAAGGCTGTTAAAACTAAACTTATCTAATTTGAAATAAAAGGAATCCCTTTTGTAAACACCATCATGTATATTTCGATTATCGTAATATACGTAGGAGTAATCTTTGGTATTAAAAGAAGGAAAAATATCAATATCCTCTGCACCCGCTTTATTATTTGGAGAGTCAACTAAAAGTACTCCATTCGTATGTTCAATTCTTGAAGCAATAGAAATAGAAACGGGATCTCCATTTTCATCCTTGGCTTCAGTTGGCACAAATAAATCAAAATACCGAACAGAATCCAAAGTCATCAAATATTTCTCATAATCAAAGTGGAAATCTTTTCCTTCCAAGACACTAAATCCTGCAAAGATTTTTCCTCCAAAATCCATATCTCTATTTTTTTGCATAGTGATGGATTTGTTGGCTGGTTTGATCGCCACTTTTTGTTTTTTGTTAATCTCCAATTGGGTAACTGAATTGGCTTGAAGTGACTTATCTTTTATAGAAAAAACAGCATTGGCATCTTTCTCAGCAGTCGAGACTAATTTGATGGCATCGTAATCTGTTTTCTTTGCCATTGCATCTGCATAATGAAAAATTTTATCTTTGACATAGACGATTTCCTCATCTTGATCATAATCCACAAAACCATTGGAAACTAACTCGTACAATAAACTTTCAATATTTTTAGTATCAAAACGAGGGTTTAATTTTTGTGCAAATTCAGGAGCTTCAATATCTCTTCGTTCTAGTTCCTCTGACAAAACTTTTAAAGTTACAATAGGATTGACATCCGAAATATTTTGAACCCTAAGGATATATTTTTCGTCATAATATTTTAAACTTTCAAAAGTAACTTCATTCTTCCCATTTCCTAATCCAAATTGTTTTTTCCCAATCAAAAGACTATCACTTTCTAAGTTCCAATCAATTTTATCAGCGTTAATGTTTACTTGATGGTAGGAGTTAAAATATGGATTTCTATCACTTCCTCTTTTTCCCCTTGCTAAATTCAAATCTTTAGTTATTATATCATATTTGAGATTAACCGATGGATGGTAAATGGAATCCTGATCAAAATATAACACTACTTTTACTTGTTCTCCTGTGATACGTTCACTCTTCCGTATTTTAAACAATTGTGAGGTGGCTCGGAAAGAAGTTTTGCCCCCACTTTTTACGATAATTTCCGAAGGGGTATCCTTACTACCATAACCATATACCGTATTTCCTTCCAATCGAAAACCTCCTTGGTATTCGATGCCTTCTCCAATATTATTTACTTTTAAAATTTTTTCATAGGAAAGAAATCTTGGATAAGAACCCTCTCTTGATTTATTTCTAACCACAACTTTATCTTCAAAATCACCATCAATTTCCTCTCCTGGAAATAATTCAGGATAAACTAATCGAACATTTTTCGCTTTGTATAAACTTTTTTTAGTCTCTATTTCATAATCATTCAACAAACAATACACGTCAGGTTGATCTAGCTTTTCCCATGTTACTTTTCCTCCAGTACCTTTCCATTTTAATTGTGTGGGATAATATTGTCCGACAGTCTCTTGTATCACAATCGAATCTTTCCCTCTTGTTCCTATCAAGTTCATTTTTTCAAAATCTACTAAAGGAACTCCATCTTCTAGTTTTAAATTATATTTATCAGATTCGTAGTACCATTTAATCCCTTGCTTTGAATATCGTAAAGCATTTTGTCCAAAAAATGATTCTGAAAAATCGAGGTAATTTTTGAAAGGCTTTAGTTTTCTATTTTTTATTGCCTTGACCATTGCAACCGTAACCTCGTTCCATTCATTAAGTTTCGCACTTACTCCATCATTCTTTTTTATTGCTAAAACAACAGAAAGGTATTTTTTGAAATATGGATTTGCAGACATTTTTTTTCCTAGCATCTCATTACATGCATCTCTAAGTAATGGAAACTCTTCCTCTGAAATACTATTATGAAAATAAGATTCAAAGTCTTTGAAAAAAGACTCCATATCCTTGCTTTTACTTTTATTAAAAAACTCCTTGAATTGTTTGAGAAAATCAGCTCTATTCTCTGGGAAAATATTGTCTTGTTGGGCATTTAGTGTGCCACATAACAATAAAATTACAAAAACTGAGGATAGTATTTTTTTAATCATAAGATCGGAATTTTTTTTTTAACGGTGAACTGTGAACGTTGAACTGTTAACTTCGAAATTATGGTCAATTCCAATTTATTCGAAGTTACCAGTTCACAGTTCACCGTTATTTTTTAGTTAATTGAATGCAAATCCAATTATTTTTTCGGTTTATTTTTTCGTTATGAAAACCATTTTGTTGAGCAGCTTCCAAAACTAAATTTTCATCTGATTTTAAGATTCCAGAAATCAACAAAATACCTTGAAGAGGTAACATATTATTTAACGTCGAGAAGCTGTCTAAAATTACGTGCCGATTAATGTTTGCTAAAATGAGGTCATATTCAAAATCCTTAGTCTTTTCAAGCGTTCCATGAATAGAATTGACGTTTTGGATGTTATTTATACGGGAATTTTCCAAAGTGTTTTCATACGATGGCAATTCTATATCCAACGCATCAATTTTTTTTGCACCTAATTGACTCGCTAAAATGGCTAAAATTCCAGTTCCACAACCATAATCAAAGACATTTTTGTCAACAAAATCAATATTTTGCATCATATCCATCATCATCCAAGTGGTTTCATGATGCCCCGTACCAAAAGCCATTTGAGGATTAATGATAATTTCATGTTGAATATTTGGAATAGGATCGTGAAAATCAGCTCGGATTCCACAAAAATCTCGGACTACAATGGGTTGGAAATTTGATTCCCAAACAGCATTCCAGTTTTGATATTTAATAAATACTTTTTGGTAGGAAAAATCGAAAAGATTTTTTATTTGAAGCACCTCATTTTCTACTGTTTCTGTACATTTTTCAGTAGGAATAAATGCATCAAGACCAGTATCGGTTTCCTCAAAAACATCGAAGGGAAGTTCGCCAAGCAATGCAATGAGCATTTCGGCATTTTGTGAAGTGGTTTGGAATTCAAATTTGAAATAATCCATGTGGATAGGTTTGCTTTTTTTGAACCCCAAATGTAAGAAAAATGTGTTAAGGTGTATGAGTGTGTAGGTGTATATGTTGTCGAAATAATTATGATTATTTATGAGGTATGGAGTGTATTCAAAAGACTATTGATAATTTTGAGACTCTCAAAAAAGCGGGTCAGTAGTATTTTGTTCTGTGACCGTCGGATATAAATCTGATGGCTAAGGATCATAAAAACGCTTTCACTATTATTTCGACAACATATACATAAATACACTCATACATCTTGACAGGTACATTCCCTTCATTCAAAAGTGATTTTCAACTTGGCATATTCACCTTCTTCTACTATTTCATTTAGGTTTTTATCAATAAAAAACACCATATAAATTGCTTCGAAATTGGAATTACTGATATTGATTTCGAAGTCCTGCATGCAGTAATTTTCAATATCAAATCCAAGTTGCAAAAGATTGTTTTCTTTTGAAATGAGATTCGCACGTTTTTCATCTTCGTTATTATAGAAAATGTAATGGTGGGCTTGGTCGTCAAAAAATATACAATTATAGGGAGCATCTTTGGGGCCAGCCATACTTGTACCAGCTACTAGAGAGGGAACTTCTTCAAACTTCTTTTTTGGTTCAAACTGTTTAAAAATATCAGAATCAATATCTGCTACAATTCTTGCGGCAAAATATTTCTCAGCAATATCATCATCTTTTTTTAGGTTAAAAATGATTTCAAATTTGTCTTTTGCCAATTTGATATTTTGTTCAGTAGAGAGGATAGCGTATTCCTTTCCATCCTGCATTATTTTTAATCCCAAAGTTGTTAAATCTTGAGTGGACTGGGATATAGAGAAGGTGTTCATCATGAAAGTCATGAGTAATGGGAGTATAGAATTTAAGGCCATATTTAAAATTAGTTTTAAAAATAAATTTGCGAAAAAGCCAAATATGGATTAGCATAAATAACTTTTGACAAAGGTATTATGTCTTGTATAAAGACAAGTCAGGATTCAAATAAAATAAGGAAGGATTTAGAAGGTTGGTGAAAGGAAAGTTTCGTTGGTATATTAGTTCTAAAGCAAAAGTAAATATTTTAATCGAACATATTCAAAAAAAAACGAGATAAAAGAAATATATTTCAAAAAAAAATAATACTTACAACCTATTAACTTAATTTTTCATATGAATATTGTTAACTATTCAACATTGGCTGTACACGAGTCAAGGTCTGACTTAAAAAGTCAGGCTTTGACTTATAATTGACGTTCTTATAAGTCAAAGCCTGACTTATAATTGATGTTCTTATAAGTCAAGGCTTGACTTGAGAAGTCAAACCTTGACTCGTGTACACCCAATACTGAATAATTACGAATATTGTTAAAAATATTTTGCTTTTCACGTTTTACAGTTATCGAAAACCGTAGACCGTAAAACATAAACCGTCCAACGTAAAAAGACGTATTTATCATTTTCCATAAATATCTCCACGAGATGCTTTCAACGTATTCATTAATAGTGAAGTAACAGTCATAGGACCTACTCCACCAGGTACGGGAGTAATAAAACTTGCTTTAGGAGCAACTTCTTCAAAATGGACATCACCTTTTAATCGGTAACCTCGTTTTGCGGTAGAATCATCGACTCTATTAATTCCAACATCAATAATAACAACACCTTCTTTTACCATATCACCTCTTAAAAATTCAGGAATACCGAGTGCAGCTACAATAATATCGGCTCTTAAAGTATGAGATTTTAAATCTTGAGTACGACTATGACACAGCGAAACTGTTGCATTTCCAGGTTGGGCTTTTCTTGATAAAAGAATACTTATTGGGGTACCTACAATATTACTTCTACCTAATACCACACACTCCTTCCCTTCTACCTCAATATTATACCGATCCAACATTTGCATAATTCCAAATGGAGTAGCTGGCAAATAAGCGGGAAGCCCTTGAGCCATTCTACCGAAATTGGCAGGATGAAAACCATCAACGTCTTTCTTTGGATCAATGGCAAGAGTTATTTTTTCTTCATTGATATGTTTAGGTAAAGGCAGCTGAACGATAAATCCATCAATCTCAGGATCATTATTTAAATCTTCAACTATTGCAAGTAGTTCTTCCTCTGTGGTAGAAGTATCTTTTCGAATTAAAGTAGATTCAAAACCAACCTGTTCACATGAACGAACTTTATTCCTTACATACACTTGACTTGCTGCATCTTCTCCAACTAAAATGGCTGCTAGATGAGGAATTTTTCCATCATTTTCCCTGATTTCATTAACTTCGAGTGCAATTTCTTCCTTTATGGTATTAGCTAAAGTTTTACCATCGATAAGATTTGTCATAGAATAGAAAATTAATTATTAGTAGTGTTATTCTAAATATTTTTTTAGATTTTTTGTCCCAATAATTGGGAGGATTTAAAATTTGTTACAAATATAAAAAACGCCTTGACTAATCTAGCCAAGGCGTTTTTTTTTTATTAACGATTTATATGAAGAATCTCGATTTGATTTATTCAAATTTGAAATTCTCTATCAAAATTAATTTGATTCCATCGTCAAAACAATTCTTCTACTTAGTGCAGGATCATCCAACATTTCAGATTTTCCCTTAGCCACTACCTCAATATTTTTTCTATCGAATCCTGCGGTTCTAAAAATTCTTCTCACTTTCATTGCAAGATCTTTAGAAAGTTCTTCGCTACGCTTTGAACTTCTTGAATCATCGGTATGACCTGTAATAACTACTTTTCCATCAGGATTATCATTAACGAATGTTTGAGCAGTTTCAATAAAAGCTTGTAATTCATCAGTAGTTTTAAATGAAGTATTTCCATCTTCATAGGTAATCACAAATCCATCAAGTAAAGAAGCTGCATCTCCACCAGAAACATCAGTAGTTTCACCTCCATCACTCATAGAACTCCCTGAAGTCTTTTCAGAGAAAATAAAATCAACTGGCAATAACATTGCTTCGTCAGAAGAACCATCGATATTATTAAGTCTTCGACTAGAAATGATAATGCTACTTTCAGGTGCTTTCATTTTTACTAATCTATCTTTTATCACTTCAGCACGAGCAAGTCCTAAATCAGTATCGTTTTTAGTATTTTCTGAACTATAATAATTCCCGATCAAACTTAATGTTCGAGTATCATTTTTTTGTAAATGTGTTGCGATTTTCTTGAAAGCAGTAGAGGTTTCAGAAGGAAGTGCCAATTTAGCACTATTCATTCCAAATGAGTATGGTTCAACATTTTCTATATTCAGCGTTCCATCCAGTACAGAAAATTTAGCTGCATCTCCGCCTCCACAAGTGAAGCTAGAAACAAGCCAAGAACCTAAAAGAATAAAAATTGCAGATAAAATTCCTAAGGTAGTATTATTCATAAGAAAAGGTAAATTTTGACTGGAAGGTCATTCCAGGTTTTGTTTGAAAATAAGTTTGGATGTAGTTGTAGGATTGGTTTAATAAGAGTTGAGAAAGAAGAGAACTTTTATGATTTTTGTCCTCTAAAAAATCTCACCGACCGTAAATTTAATTAAATCTTTTGAATTCTAGAAAAAAAAATTAATATCAGAGTTTTAATTATGATAGGCATTTATAATTATAAAAAAAATGTATATAAAAAAAAATGTTACATAAAGCGGTATTCCTCAATAAATAAGAAAACAAATAAATATCAGATTTTTTTTTGAATTTAACTTTTTTCACTATCTTTCGGTCTGAACACTTCTACATATACAAAATACTAATTCCTTTCAGTTAAAATTAACCCTAAAAACTTTATCTAATTGGTAATATGGTAACATATTACCCAAACAAATCCATTTTTTTAACCATTTAGTAAAAGATTAAAATACTATGACGTTTTTAAGTTCATTATTGCTTTTTAATTTCCTTTGTTGGCTCCCTATATTATTATTTGGGTTTTTGTCTTGGTTACTTGGCCGATGGTTTGGAAGTTCTTCCATTTCATCAAAGTATACTGGGCTATTAAGTGAAAGAGATGCCAAAATTGGTACAGTCCAAGGAGATTTACAAAATGCTCTTGTAGCAAAAGAGAAAACTGAAAATGAATATGCAGGTCTTCAAAATAGATTTGCTTCATTGGAATTAGACTATCAAACCGCAAAAAACATTCAACCTGAAGTTATTGAAAGAGAAATAGAGGTAATCAAAGAAGTACCTGTGGAAATTGAAGTAATTAAAGAGGTACCTGTGGAAGTGATTAAAGAAATAGAGGTAATCAAAGAAGTACCTGTGGAAAGAGTGGTAGAAATTGTAAAAGAAGTGGAGGTCATCAAAGAAGTACCTGTGGAAATCAACAATAGCATGCAAAGTCTCAAATCTGTTGATATGGTGAGAGAAGTTGTTGTTGAAAAAATTGTTGAAGTAGAGGTAATCAAAGAAGTGCCTGTGGAAGTAATTAAGGAGGTTGAAGTAATTAAAGAAGTAGAGGTAATTAAAGAAGTGCCTGTAGAAATAATCAAAGAGATAGAAATAATGAAGGAGGTAGAGGTGATTAAAGAAGTGCCTATTGTTCAGGAAGTGGAGGTGATCAAAGAAGTTATGACCACAAAAGAAGTGCCTATCATTAAAGAAGTAGAGGTGATTAAAGAAGTGGAAGTTGAAGTAATCAAAGAGGTACCTGTAGAAGTAATCAAAGAAGTAGAGGTGATTAAAGAAGTGCCTGTGGAAGTAATCAAAGAAGTAGAGGTCATCAGAAATGTGGAAGTACCTGTGGAGGTCATTAAAGAAGTGGATGTCATCAGAAATGTGGAAGTACCTGTGGAAGTTATCAAAGAAGTAGAGGTAATTAAAGAAGTAGAAGTGGAGGTAATTAAAGAAGTGGATGTAGTGAGAAATGTTGAAGTTATCAAGGAAGTTCCTGTTGAAGTGATTAAAGAAGTAGAGGTCATTAAAGAGGTTCAAGTAGAAGTCATCAAAGAAGTTCCTGTTGAAATGATTAGAGAAGTTGAGGTAATCAAAGAAGTGGAAGTCATTAAAGAAGTTCCCGTTGTAGTAGAAAAAGAAGTGGAAGTTGAAGTGATTAAAGAAGTGGAGATAATTAAGGAAGTACCCGTTGAAGTGATTAAAGAAGTAGAAGTGATCAAAGAAGTAGAAATCATTAAGGAAGTTCCTGTTGAAGTGATCAAAGAGATAGAAGTGGTCAAGCCAGTTGAAATGATTAAACAGATTCCTGTTGAAGTGATTAAAGAGGTAGAAGTCATTAAAGAAGTAATTAAAGAGGTGCCTGTTGAAGTCATCAAAGAAGTGGAAGTCATCAAAGAGGTAAAAGTGGAGGTCATCAAAGAAGTACCTGTTGAAGTTACCGTCTTTAAAGAAGTAGAAGTGATTAAGGAAGTACCTGTGGAAGTCATCAAAGAGGTAGAAGTCATTAAAGAAGTACAAGTTATCAAAGAAGTACCTGTTACTTTAAATACCAATACACAGTCCGTAAAATCTGTGGAAATGGTAAGAGAAAAAGCAGTACTTAAAAAAGGTAATGGAACTGCAGGTTACCGATCGGAGTATCTTCAAATTGTAGAAGGTATCGGACCAAAGATTGAAAAATTATTACATGCTGCTGGCATCAAAAACTGGGATGATCTTGCTGACACTCATGCTGATGAGTTAAAAGAAATCTTAGAAAATGCTGGTCCTCGTTACAAAATGCACAATCCAACAACTTGGCCAAAACAAGCTAAATTAGCTGCTTCTGGTAAGTTCGATGAATTGAAAGTATATCAAGATGAATTGGATGGTGGTAAGGAATAATTCCTTATGAACCCATCGCAATAACATAACCAAAACTTACAAACGCCTCGCATTTTTGCGGGGCGTTTTTTTTTCGGTTGACGGTCGCTTCGCTCGACGTTAGACGGCCGCTTTGCTGGACGGATCGAAATAACGTGAATTCAAAATTATTCGGTCCGTCAAGCGCAGCGTCCGTCCACCGTCCACCGTCCACCGTCAAGCGAAGCGACCGTCTACCGTCATTACTTCCCTTGCCGTGCGCTATTCAAATAACCTTTCAAGGTCTCAATCTTCTTGGAATCAGTTGAATATTTTATTCCTTCTTCAAAATACTTTATGGCTTGAGGAAAGTTTTTTTGCATCGCATTGACCACTCCTAAATTCATCAATCCATCCACATATCGAGGATCAAAACTAACTGCTTTTTCATAAACTTGTTTGGCTTGATTTAAAAAATTTTGCGCTTGTCCGAGATTACCTTGCTGTTCAGCAATTTGGCTTTTTTCAAAATAAATTATCCCCATATTACTATATGCCTTAGCATTGTTGGGTTTATGTTCAATAGCTTTTTGATAATTTTCCAAAGCCACTTGTTGCAATTGTTCTTTTTGAGCCACATTATTCTTTGACAACCTGTAGTGCCATAATCCAAGTTGAGCATAAGCATCATGGTATTTTGGATAAATTTGAGTGGCCTTTTCGAAAGTTTCTCTTGCTTTATTCATGACCTCCATCTTCTCGTTACCTGTTGCTTCTAATCCCTTTTTCATTAATTCCAAACCATAATGATATTGCAATTTGCCACATTCAGGAGAGATTTTAGTATCTGTATCATACAGGGTAAAACTATCTTTCCAAACACTATTTCGATCAATTGTTTTAAAAGAAAATGCAACCGTGATAATTGCTAAAAGACCAAGCGGTACCATATTTTTTTGGAAAAAATTATTCAATGAAAATTTAGAACTCCGTTTTTCATCCAACTTAAATAACTTCAATAATCCATAACTCAATGCCAATGTAAATCCTAAAACAGGTACATATAACAACCGCTCAGCATAACTTGTCCCAATATTAAAAACGACATTTGAAGTAATGGAAAAAGTCAAAATATAAAATAGAATAGCAAAACTGAAGATGGATTTTTTATTAAAATTTAACAACGCAAACACACCTAATCCTGCATGAATTACAAACGACAAAATCGCTCTCCAATCTCCAAATGTAGTTAACGGGATTTGATTATAGCCTGCATCTGAAACCAATGGGTGCGGAAAAAATAAAAGTTTAAAATACCTTCCCATGATGGCAAATGCTGTAGCCTTTTGCTCCACAAAATTACTCGCACCTTCCAATGCATTATCTAAAACAGAAGGATTAATATCAAATTTTCCAGAACCTAAAATTTGCGCTCGAATAAAAATAAACAACAAGGACAATCCCAAATATCCGCCCGTCAATTTCAAGATTTTATCCGTAGGAGTTTTTGTAAAAAAATACATCATCAAAGGAATCACTCCAACAAAAGTTACTGAACTTTCTTTTGACAAAACCCCTAAAAAGAAACTCACATAAGAAAAGGCCAACCACTTTATATCATTCTTTTTCAAATAATCCCATAACCAATAAATGGCGAGTAAAACAAAAAAGAATCCCATAATATCATCTCTTCCTTTGATATTGGCAACGGACTCGGTATGTAAAGGATGTGCTACAAATAATATGGTCGCCGCAAATGGGAGTAGAATGTTATAATTCCTTAAAACTCTTGCCAATGTAAAAAACAAAACAAACCCAGTCAATCCATAAAACAATGCATTTACAAAATGCATAAATCCTGGACTATCTGGAGCAATTGCCCATTCCATCGAAAACATAACAGGTGTCAATGGTCGATACAAAGTACCAAAACCAGTACCATATCCATGTCTATAACTATGTGTCAAATGGGTTCCAATTCCTTCAAATCCTTTTTGGGTGACCCAATTCTCTTTGATGACTGAGAAATCATCCAAAGCCCATTCATGTTGAAAGGTATTGGCATACAATAAAAAACCTAATACTGTCGCAATCAAAGCGAGCGGTAAGTATTTTCGTAAGGATAATTTCGCAGAAGTTTTTACCTTGCTTGTTGATTTAGCTCTTGAGCCTTTGTTGGTTTTTCTTTTTGACATCGCTAAAGGAATTTTTAACAAATATATAAATAAGCAGAAAATTTTCAGAGATATAAAGAATGGAGATAAAAAACAATCTAAATAACCTTGCTCAAAAAATAAAATTCTACACCTCCTATTGGATTTTTTGGCTAGGCTATTTTATTGCCAGTCGAGTTGTTTTTTTGATTTACAATTGGGATAAAACCATCTCAGTAGCACCTAATTCTGAAATCTTTACTGCGTTTTGGTATGGAGGAAAACTAGACTTATCCATCACGGGATATTTAATGTTAATCCCTACCCTACTCCTTATCATTAGTTCTTTTTTCAAAAAAAATATCGTTCGAAAAACTATTTTTATTTACACTTGTGTCATGTTATTCATCCTGTCATTTTTTGTCATTTTGGATGCATCATTATATGGACATTGGGGAAATAAATTAGATTTTTATGGGGCAGTTTATTTAAACAATTTTGGAGAGGTTTTAAATTTTATTCCAATAAAAACATTGCTCATCAATACAGTTGCTTTCTTTTCATTGATAGGCTCTTTTTATTTTGTTTACAAAAAAAATATCCATTCCCAATTAGTAAACCATCAAAAAGATTATTGGTTAAGTCCTATTGTTTTTTTCTTGTGCATTGGACTTTCGATTATTCCTATTCGAGGAGGCATAGGATTAAATCCTATCAATTTGAGTAATGTATATTTTAGTAACAATACATTTTCAAATCATAGCGCCATCAATGTTATATGGAATGTCATCTATACTTTTACAGAAAAAGAAAAACTACATCAGCGTTTCCAATATGCATCTACCGAAAAAATTGAACCTTATTTTCATAATCTCTATCCACCTGAAGAACAAGTTCCTTCTGTTTTCAAAAATCAGAAACCCAATATCATTTTGATTATTTTAGAAAGTTTTACTTCTAGTCTTTTGGATAGAAAATGGAACGATGCTGAAATCACTCCCAATCTCAATCAACTTAAAAACCAAGGAATTTACTTTGAAAATTTTTATGCTAGCGGAGATCGAACGGACGAAGGATTGGTGAGTATTTTAAGTGGCTTCCCTGCTCAACCGATTAGTTATATTATCAATTACCAAAACAAAACGGCTCAACTTCCTTCCCTCATCCAGGACTTAAAAAAAGAAAATTACCATACCGCTTTTTATTACGGAGGTGATATTAATTTTGCAAATATGAAATCATTTCTACTTCAAATTGGAACGGAAACTATAATTGATAAAAGTGATTTTTCTTCTGAGAAATATAATGCAAAATGGGGCGTTCACGATCATTTCCTTTTTGAAGAAGTGCTCCAAGAAATTAAAAATTCCGAGCCTCCATTTTTCAAGGGAATTTTATCGCTGACGAGTCATCCTCCTTTTGATACGCCTTACCCTGTAAGCATCGAAGGAACAGATGATGGAAGCCTTTTTGCAAATTCCGCAAATTATACCGATCAAGTTTTAGGAGAATTTATCAGTCAATTTAAACAGTCAAAAAAGTGGGACAATTCCATTGTAATTATTGTCGCAGATCATGGTGCGCCCTATTTAGATAACAATAGTTTTTCGGATCCTAAAAAATACAAAGTACCGATGATTTGGCTAGGTGGTGCATTGGATTCAATTCCAAAAGTCATTTCAAAATATGCTTCCCAAACCGATATTGCTCAAACCCTTTTATCTCAACTCCAAATTGAAAATACAAATTATTCATACAGCAAAAACATCTTTTCCCCCTCCTCAATATCTTTTAGTTTTTATACCTTTAATCATGGCTTTGGTTTTTTAGGAGATAGCACACAACATATTTATAACTACAAAAGCAAAAAATTTTACCAACTAAAAAGCAATGAATTCCCTGATTCGATAGGAAATGTTTATCTTCAAAAAATCTCAAATGATTTTTCAAAAAACTAAAAACACGAGTCAAGGTCTGACTCCAAAAGTCAGGCTTTGACTTCTGTTGATCTAATTATAAATTAAAGCCTAATTTCAATTGAATCACTCCTAAGTCAAGGCTTGACTTTTGGAGTCAAACCTTGACTCGCGTAAAAAATTGAATAATTACAAAAAAACAAAATTCTCATGTCTAAAGAAAAATTCCAACAAGACATTCCCGAAGAAGAAAATTTTGAAGATCTCACAGAATTTACCAATGAGATTAATCAAAATTTAGAAGGCATTCGTTCTTCCACCGATCAATTTTTCAAACGAAAATTAATAACATTTTGCATTCGTTGGACACTCACATTTTTGCTTTTATATCTTTTCCTTGATAGTTATCCTTGGATCAAATATTTAGTTTATGCTGCAATTCCATTAGGTATTTTAAATCTAGTTTTGATTTTTTATGGTAGAAAAAAAATCAATGAAAAAGTATCAGAGACAGAAGATAAGATTAATTCTATTTGATTTCGAAATTAAAATATGGCCCGATTCGTATTATTTACTATTATCCTTTTTCTAAATTCAAATGGCTTTTGTCAAAACTTAATTCCTAACCCTAGTTTTGAAGATGAAAACATTTGCCATACCTATCAAGAATACTGCGCCCCAAAAGCGTGGCGTTCAAATTCGCTCAAAGCATTTATTTATTACGATTACAAAATTTCAAGACGAGAAAAAAACACTTTAAAACCCACTCATGGAAGCCGTTGCATTTCACTTCGACTATTTAATACGTATCGAAAATTAGATCGGTCATTTGCACAAACCCCTTTGCTCTGTCAATTAGAAAAAGGAAAAAAATACAAACTCTCTTTTCAAGTTTTAAGTAAAACATATTATCTCAATAGTTTTGAAATTCTTTTTGTGGATTCAGTAATAATTACAAAAAAGAATGATCCACTTTTTGAAAAAAAACCTCAAATAATATTTGAATTTGATAAACCTTTTGAAGCGAATAAATGGATTCAAATGGAAACCATTTATACAGCCACAGGTAATGAAGTTGGTATGATGATTGGAAATTTCAAAAGAGATGAAAAAACAAAAATCACCAGATTAAAAAAGAAAAAACGAAAGGAAGCAGAAGTCAGAAGAGTCTATCATTTCTTTGATAATTTTTCATTAACTCCATTGGATAGTATCGAAAACAATTGTGATTTAGAAAAGAATCAACAATACATTTACGCAGATTCTACAAGGCATATTATCGAGTTACCACCTCATTCTATTCAAAATATTCCACCTACCATTCCAGTTAAAATAATTTCACCCATTGTTGAAAAAATTCCAGTTTCTAATCCTTCCTCCACTTCAATCAATGAAAAATTTTCAACCAAGGAAATCTTTACTTTACCTAATATTTTGTTTGAAACCAATAGCGATAAATTACTTCCAATCGCCTATACTTCATTGGATGGATTAATCGTTTACTTACAAGACCACAGAGGTTTTAAACTGAAAATCACAGGTCACACCGATCATATTGGTTCCTCCCAAAACAACTTAACCTTATCTAAAAAAAGAGCACAATCTGTCGCTAACTACTTGATAAACAATGGCATACATATATCAAGAATAAAAATTATAGGCAAAGGAGCATCCAATCCAATTACCACTAACGAAACCCCAGAAGGTAGAAAGCAAAATAGAAGAGTCGAATTTGAAATCAAAGGGTGACTTTTTCAATTGCTTTTAGTAAATTGCTGATACGGCTAGACGTAAGAAAAAAGATTTAAGATTTAAGATTTAAGATTTTTACGAATACATAAATTGCTCTTAATCAATTGATATCAGGAAAGCTCGAAATCTTAAATCTTTTTTCTTACGTCTAGTTGTTTAATTCTTCATTCATAATTAAGTTTTATTGCATGAGAATAATTTTTACATTCTTATTTTTCTCCCTTTTTATTTCATTGACTTGGAGTCAAAACTTAGTCCCTAATCCTAGTTTTGAAGCTTCCAATCGACGACCTGCTGCGATGTTGGATGATGGAATAGAATTTACGCGAGCAGTCCCAGGATGGGTTTCTCCAAATCGTGCTTCGTCTGATTTTATTACTTCTCGATTTCGTTCTTCAAAGGTTTTGAAGATGCCTCCTCATACGGGTGATAATATGATTGGAGTTGTTGTACAGGGAGCACATTGGGCGGAGTATGTTTCGGCTAAGTTAAAAGAACCTCTGGAAGTCGGTAAAAAATATTATGTGGAATTTTGGATCTCTGCTCCACCAAGTTATAACAAAAATCCTACGGGCACTCCCCTTTTCAATGACCACTTCGGAATTCGGTTTGACAAAAAATTATATTTTACTGATACCAAAATCATAGAAAAAAAACCTCAAATTATTGCTCAATCTGGAAATAGATTAGAACCCAAAATTTGGAAAAAAATTAATGGTTCGTTTGTTGCAACTGAGGCGCATACTCATATTTACATTGGTCAATTTTTTAACCAAACAAAACCTGAAGATATCATCGAATGCTACTTTTTTATTGATGATATTTTTGTTGAAAAGTTAGAAAAAGAAGCGGAGCAATTTGAACCAAGTAAGTCTTATAAAATTAAAGGAAAAGTAGCATCCATTGTGATGGAGAATATTTATTTCGAAACAGATAAATATGATTTGCTTCCTGAATCATTTCAAGAGCTAAATAAATTGGTCAATATCATGCAACGTAATCCGACGATGACCATCAATATCAAAGGTCATACAGATAGTGAAGGAGACGTTACTCACAATCAAAAACTTTCGGAAAATCGGGCAAATTCAGTTTACAATTATTTAGTACAACAAGGAATCAATGCTAGTAGGTTATCACACGAAGGTCATGGATTAAGTCAACCTATTGCTGCCAACACCACCGCAGAAGGTCGTCAAAAAAATAGACGTGTGGAGTTTGTTACAAAATCGCAAGATACTATTGGTCAAGGAATCATCATGACTGATATTGCTTACGATTTTTCTAAAAACATAAAAAATAGTGCGCTTCAACTTTCCAATATCGGAAAGGATGAACGGCATTGGAATTGTGCCAATTTTCCAATTCAAGAAGATAATGTTACTCCTGAATATCAAAAGGTTTTAAAATCTTTTTCTCAATATAAACCTACTGCTGCCGATAAATTTATTTTATCAAAAACTCAAGATTCAAAAATTGTTCACCTCCAAACTTCTTCATTTTATCCTGAACAACAAATGTTTATTTTGGGAATTTTAAATGAATTGCAACAACAAGGTTTTAATTATATCGGTTTGGAGAATTTAAAGAAAATCGACCAACTCAATCAATCTGGTTATCCAATTTTAGAAAACGGTAGGGCTTTTCAACATCCTATTTATGGCGAAATTATTCGGCAAGGAAAGGATTTAGGTTTTCAATTTTTCAACCTCTCTCCTACTGAAACTGAAACCAAAAAAGCATTAAATATTTTACGAAAAAATAAATTCAGTTTTCAAGATCAACCTCCAAAAGCTGGCGCTCAAATTTGGGCAAAAGCGATGAACATTAATCGTATTTTGAAAAAAGATCCAAATGCAAAAATATTGTTATTGTCCAATAATGTTGATGAACAAACAAAGGGGAAACCTTCTACGATTGGTTTTTGGTTAAAAAAACTAGGTGGAAATGAAGTGCTGAGTATCGGACAAAGTCCAACCTATCAACCTTGTGCAAAAACTCAAACTCCATTAACAAAGAAAATGAAAATAAGTCGTCCAAGCATTTTCCAAAAAAGAAATATTGTATTAATTCCTTTGGAATTTCGAAGTGATGGAAAAGCGATTCCTGTTCACGACATCCATATTTATCATCCAAAAAATTCATTTCCTAACAATCGTCCTGCATATTTACAAAATGGAAATCGCAAGCCTTACGATCTTAATATTGATAAGTTCAATATGAGTTATCCATGCCTTGTCTTTGCTTATAAAAAAGGAGAAGATGTGAATAAAGCGATTCCATTAGATGTGATCGAACGTTCTGATAATCAGGATGATACGCCATTAATTTTGGCAAGTGGAACTTATGAAATAGTTTTAAGAGATGGAAAGAAAAGGAAGAAAATGGAGATCCAGGTGCCTTAGGAATAGTTAAAATTGTAACCGCCAAATTCATTTGGCAGGTTGTAGGAATCATTGATTATTAGTTCTTTACTCAACCTGCCAAATGAATTTGGCGGTTACAATTTCTAATCAAAAATCCCATCTACTTTCATCTTGTCAATGTATTGTTTTGCACCTTTGATATTTACATGTTGATAATCTCCAAAACCTGAAGGATCCTGCAAAGCATCAGAATAATCGTAAAATTCTATTCCATCTTTCAGCTTTGTCATTGCCTCTATATTATTCGTATCAACTGTTCTATTTACATAAGGATGAGCAAAAGGATTTTTATTGAAACTTTCCGATGTTGCCATTTTTACTCTTTTTTGTAGATGCTCAAGATTTACAATTTTCTTTGCAAAAGGAGGAAAAAATGGGCTTACAACTAATTTAATTTTGATATTATTTTCTTTAGCTATTTTGACCGTCTGGTTCAATTCATCAAACATCATTTCAACCGTTGACCAATCAAAAGGCCCTGCATAAAATGGTCGTTGCTCCTCTACAGCATTAACCATGTTTTCATTGATTACTCGATCCACTATCCAATCTTTATCGGTTTTACTATAATAAAACATAGCCCGTTGAAAAATCTCACTATTATGTACAAATAGATGACTTAATTTTCCACCATAAAAAACATTCTTAGAATGAGATTTAACCATCTCCCCTAGTCGATCTGAATATGGAGTGTAGACATTAAACCCAGTTACTAAAGTAGTATCTACCCGATTCATCATTGTAATATCTACAATAATCAATTCAGGTTTATTATTATGTTCAAGATAATCTTCTAACAATACTCTTCCAAGATTCATTGGTAAAGCATTATAGCTGAGATTAAATGTTTTCTTACCTGTAACCTCTTCTATGTATGGTTGATAAAAACCTAAACCTCTTGAATTCCCGAGGAAAAGAATATCGCAATCTGCTTCTCCTCTGTACATCTTTGAATAACGGAATTGGCTACTGGAAACCATCTGCTTAAGAAAGTATCCACCCAATCGATCTCCAATAAAGAAGAGAATAATTACCGCAAAAATCCAGTAGAGTTTTTTCATAATGATTACACCCAGCCCCTAAAGGAAAAAAGAGAATTAAACGTGTCAAAAATATTTTGATTTTTAAAACACGTTAACTTTACTTTTTTCTTTTGCCGTTAAGGCAAAGAAAAAAAGCTCTCCCGAAATTTCGGAAGCTGGGGGTTTTAAAATTGAAAATAAATAAATGCATTCGCTCCAAACGATCCAAAGAAAGCAATTATCCATAAAAGGATGACAAAGCTGGCTATTCTAAAGGCTGGACTCGTTTGAATCAATTTGCTATAATTAAATTTAAAATCTGTAATCTCGACAAACAATAACATTCCAATAAGGAGGACACCTTTTAGTACCCAAAACTTATTGACAATACTTCCAAAGGTGAAATTTTCAAACGAAGCAATTCCTTGAATGTAAGCTGATGCTACATCAAATTCAACAGCTCTAAAAAAGACCCAAGCCAAGCATGTAAAAAAGTATACAATCAAAATGTCAATACCTTGTTGCATCATTTTTGGGAATCGCAAAGCCGTCATTAGTTTTCCGAAAGGCTTTCCTAAAAATCGTTGAACAATTAAATACATTCCATGTAAAAATCCCCAAAAATAAAATGCCCAATTTGCACCGTGCCACAACCCTCCTAAAAGCATCGTTACCATATTATTCATATAGGTAAACCCTTTTACTCTATTCGCATCAGAACTTCGCATCCAATAAGCAGTCGCTAAACTGACCAGCAATAATATGCTTAAATAAATCAAAGCCGTTTGCCAGCTACCTGCCCAAAATATACTCAAAAGGAATAATGGTAAAATGATAAAAAAGACAGATCCAAAACTTCCCCCACGACTACCGCCAAGAGGAATATATAAATAATCTTTTAACCAGCTCGATAGGGAAATATGCCATCGCTGCCAAAATTCACTAAAGTTTTTAGAGAAGTATGGTGTTCTAAAATTATCAGGAAAATCAAAACCCAAGACTCTTGCTAATCCAATCGCAATATCAGAGTATCCACTAAAATCACAATAGATTTGAAAGGAATAAAAGATGATTCCTATCAATAAATGGATGGATGAAAAACCTTCAGGATTTTGAAAACATTGATCTACAAATGGTGCTAACGAATCTGCTACTGCCACTTTTTTGAAAAATCCCCAAACCATTTGCCCAGTTCCAGAAATCAATCTATCCCAAGAGAATTCACGATCATTTTGAAACTGTGGAAGAAAATCTTTTGCTCTTACAATTGGGCCAGCAACTAACTGTGGGAAGAATGAAATAAATGTTGCAAATCGTATAAAATCTCTTTCTACTTTTATCTTTTTCCAATACACGTCGATCGTATAACTCATGGATTGGAAGGTGTAAAAAGAAATTCCGACTGGTAAAAATATTTGCAGCGTGGATGGATGAGCCTGCATTCCAAAATCATTCATCATAGAGACAAATGATTCTTGGAAAAAATTAAAATATTTAAAAAATCCCAAGAAGCCCAAATTGACAATCATACTGGCTAGAAGCAGTCTTTTTCGTTTAGGCTGATCGTCCTCATTTTCCAACTTCATCCCTACATAATAATCTATCAATGTAGAAAATGCCACTAAACTGCAAAACCGATAATCCAACCATCCATAGAAAATATAGCTTCCAATAAGACATAACAACAGTCTTGCTTTTCCTTTCATTGTAAAATAAAAGGGAAGAAAGATTGCTATAAAAACAAAAAATGGTATGCTATTAAAAATCATTTAATCGTCGTTGGTTACTTTATAAGTATCTGATAACCAGTATTTTATCAATTAATATATTTTGTCAATTCTTTTTTCCAAATTAAATACCCTTCTACATCCAAATGAATTCCGTCCTGCGTCAAATTCGTTTTTAATCTTCCTTCACTATCCACGAAAAGAGGGTGCAAATTAACGTAAACCAATCCATAATTAGAAGCAATGTCTTGGATTTTCTCATTTAAGAAAAGAATATCGTCATTACTTTTTCCACTATTTCGTACTTCATTGTTTACGGGTAAAATGCTTTGAAGATACAATTTAGTGGAAGGACTTTTTTCCACAATTTGATTAACTATAGATTTATAATTTTCTATAATTTTTTCTTTTGAGATAACACTCAAATCATTGATCCCTATCATTAAAAAAATCTTAGCAGGATGGTATTTTGTAATTTCTTCCAGTCGTACCATCATTCCTCCAGTCATATCTCCTGCGATTCCTCGATTCACAATTTTAGGATTTTCTAGTAATTCACTCCACTCACAACTTTGAGTGATGCTATTTCCTAACATTACAATTGCATCTGATCGCATAGGTAATTGTGCTAAATGATTTTTTCGATGTTCATAAATACCTGCTAAATTATTCGTTCTGACTTTTGCCATCAGATACGCAAATCCCCCCAATTTATGAACGATAAAAAAAAATCCTCCAACAAAAAGGAGGTTGATAAGAAAGGATATATAAAAAGCAGAATTTTTCATTTTGTTGAACGCTAAACTAAATCAATCAAAATCAAAATGTCAATCAAAATCAAAACAGAATCTGTGATTGACCACTTGTATTTTGATTGAATTTTTAATTTTGATTTTGATTTAAAAACCTATTTATCTTTTTTCAAAACATCATCGATAGAAACCTTCCGAGTGTGTTCTGAATGTTTAAAGTTTTTATTTGGATTACCCATTTTAAATAAAGCCGTCACTTGTTTTAATACAAACAAAGGTAGTCCCCATATTGCCGACCATATTTCTTTTGGTACTTTTGATAGGTATAAAGTCCATAGAATGGTAAAACTAAAAATGGCAATTGCTACAACTAATGTTGCTGCAAGTTTCCATGAAACAATCAAACTTAAAACTGCCATTCCCATTGAGGCAAATAAAAGAATAAATAAAGGAGGCGCAATTGTAATCAATCCAAATAAAATCTGATTCCAACTAAACCCTGTTATTCCTTTTAATATTAAACCTGAAGAGTTTGGTAAATTTTGAAAATAAGAATACAACCAGCGACTTCTTTGTGTTTCTACTTGATCTCCACTCACTACTTTTTCATCATACACAATTGCATTTTTTGCGTAGCAAATATTTTCATTTTTATAGAGCAAGTTATTTTGCAAAATTTTATCCTCTTGCAACATTTTCTTCCATTGTGTTTTGCCCATTTCAATTTCAGGACTTTTCAAATAAGCATCATACAATTCCGTTTCAACTGCCATTCCCGACCCTGAAATCACCGTTGAAGATCCCAACATATAAGGAACATAACGGTCAATATAATTTTTATAAAACTCTCCTGTTGCATCTGCACATGCATAAACGGTATCTAAGTTTTTAGCTGTCCGCTGTCCTTGAATAGCTTGATGTCCGTTATTTGCATATTTATTTATTTCCAATAAAAAATCAGGGTGAGCCAAATTATCAGCATCAAAAACGATAGTGTATTCATGTCTGCGTACATAATTTTCCATCGCATGAATAATACTTTTCGCTTTTAACCTCAAAGATGGTTGAGGATTTAAAACCATTAGTTTATCATCAGAAAAATTAAATTCTGAAATATCACATTCGTCAGCCACTAAATAAATATGGAAATTTTTATAAGGTTGTTTTAACAGAGAAGCAATCAGCGGTTTTGCAATTTCAGCATTTTTGTAGGCAGTAATAATACATCCGTAGTCGTATTCTTTATAAGCACTTCCGAGTTCTTCTTTGGTTTTAATCTTTTCACTTGAAAAAAGGGATAGGAAAACCGTTACAAATGGAAATACCAAAAAGAAGATTAAGAATCCACTTACAAATAAGAAAATATAAAATAGAATACTCATTATTTTAACTGTTATTGGCTACCGATAACTTTTGAGTGGTTAACGATTAATGATAAACGGTAATTTAAAAATTATATAACTGCAAAATATTTTACTTCACATTACCTGCAAGGTTCCACCAGATACCTTTGTAAAATGCTTTAATGTGATCCCATTCTCCATTTTTTAAAAACATCAAAGTATTTTTCGGAATGGTAAATAAAAACATAAATATATAAAACAAAACTATTTGTCCCCAACTCCGATTTCTTCTAACAAAGAAAATACGGTTTCGAGTATGGTAATATGTTTTTAGTGTACTATTTTTTCCAACAGCCATGGATTCCTTATGAAAAACCAAAGCATTAGGTTCTACGTAAACTTTGTACCCAGCGTTTCGAATTTGTTCACTCCAATCTAATTCTTCATAATATAAAAAGAATTCTTCAGGCATAGCACCCACATTTTCAATAACTTCACGGGTAGTCATCATTGCTGCTCCATGTACATATGCGGTCTCTTTGGGTTCAATATATTGACCTTTATCCACTTCCTTCTCCCCTAAAATCTCATTCCTTGCAGTCACAGGATGAACATGTGTAGCACCTACATATTGAATGATTTTTTGATTATTAGTCATCTTTGGATCGTAGCATATTTGTGGACTAACGATACCTAATTGTGGGATAGTGTTGAACAGTTGGAGGAGAGTCTCGATGCTGTTTTCAGTAACTTCAGCATCATTATTTATAAAGAAAAGGTAATCACCTTTACTTGCACGAATACCTAAATTATTTCCACCTGAGAAACCTAAATTTTCCTTGGAGACAATTAGATTAACCTCTGGGTAATTTTCGGCAATTAATTTAGAGGAATCCTCTCTGGATCCATTATCGACAAGAATTATTTCAAAATCTCGAAAGGATATATTTCTGAGTGACTCAAATAACTCTGTAGTTACTTGAATTTGATTATAGTTAACCGTAATAATGGATACTAGTGGATTTTCCCTAGACATTTTTTTCCGCAAAAATAAAGTTTTATTAGACTTTTTTATAATGTGATGAATTTGAAAAAACTGAAACCTATCAGTAATAAGTTTCAGTTTTTCCTATCATTCATTAGAAATAAGTCAATTTTTAATTAAACTGATTCTTCCTGAATCATTGCGGGGAGTGTTTTTGCTACTATTTTTACATCCATTAGTAAAGAATGTTTCATAGCATACTCTATATCTAAGTCAATTCTTTCTTGAACGGACATATCTTTTTTACCTCTTTTGGAAACTTGCCACAATCCAGTTAATCCTGCAGGTGCTATAAATCGTCTAGAATTTAGATCTGTAGTCAATTGCTCTGCTTCATATAAAGGTAAAGGTCGGTTTCCAATAATAGACATATCACCTCTCAATACATTAATTAATTGTGGTAATTCATCAAGACTAGTCTTTCTAATAATTCGTCCAATTGAAGTTACACGAGGATCATTAGAAATTTTTGTAAATGATGGTCCTTTACTTTTTTCATCATATTGATTAAGGTGAGCCAATTCTTTTAATTTCTGATCCGCATCAACAACCATTGATCGGAATTTCAAGAAATCAAAAACTTTATAATTAGTACCAGCTCTTTTTGAACTATAAAGGATAGGTCCTTTAGAGGTGAGTTTTATTAAAATCGCAATTAAAATAAGAACAGGGCTTAAAAACAAAAGCGCACCTGTCGCAGAAACAATATCGAAAATTCGCTTACCAGTAGGAATCTTGAATTTTGATTCTTTAGTTACTCCTACTTCTTGGATTTTGTGTTTGTGCTTAATTAAAAATTCAATTCTTGAAAGGATTTTTTCCCATTTCCATGGCAAAGAGTACCCATCATCAATCCCTCTTTTCAAAGCTTCTTTGAAATTAATTGGTGTTTTTGTTCTGTTAATCACTATAAAAGGTACATCAGCAAGTGCTTTTTCACCTCTTACATGATCTAGAAACTGAAAGTTATTCTTTCTTAAAACTCCTAAATCACAAATTATCGCAAAACCAGGTCCTTCTTTTTCCTTTAAAGAAATTAAATCTTCAGGAGAAATTTCATGTAATTGATGTTTTTTGAAAATTTCGTATGAATTACCGTCGTGTTCTAGTAATACATTAGAAATGAATTCATCCTCGAAACCAATGAGGTACAATAATTTCTTGGTGTTATCCTCAATAGGGCGTAACACAATGACAGGTTCAGCAACAGTCGAATGTAAGTTCATCATAAGATTTTTGCGTTCTTTCCAAAAGAACTCTTTTAGGTTGTTGTATTCTTAAATAAGATTCGTTTGGTTAAAATATAGGAGTTTTCTAATCCTAAATATTAGGGGTTACGATTGTGTTCTTATTTTTTTTTAAAATAGTAAGAATCTTAGATTGTAATTCACTTGGATTAAAGGGTTTCTGCAAATATCCATTAATTCCTAATTCAATACATTTTTCAATTAATTCCTTGTCTTCCTCAGCTGATACAACTACAACTGGCACATATCGAAAAAATCCACTATTTCTAATATTTGTCAAAAATTCAATACCATTCAAACCAGGCATAATTATATCTAAAATTATTAGATCTGGAACATTTCCCTCATTAATCCAAGCCAGCGCTTCGTATCCATCGGAAGTAGTTCTTACATTAAAAGTCTTGCCTAAGTAATTACTTAATAGAATTCTTACAGCACTATGGTCTTCAACCACTAAAATTTGCTTCTTTTCGCTCATTTCAAGTCAAAAATTTTAAAAATAGTATCAGCCTCAAAAAGCAAACTCAACATCCACAATGGAAATGTGCATGAGACTTTTAAATCTATTCCTCGTGTGAAAAGGAAGTTAAAAACAGTTTTTGGATTCGGTTAGAATAATCTAATTCCAAGTTTTTGCCAACGGTTTTGGAATTTAAATATTCACCGATAAGTAATCGGGAGAATTAAGTCATTAGATATGGGAAAATTTCCTTTCAGAAAAATGACTTTATTTTTGGTTTTGGAAAAGGAAGATAGAAGAATCTATAAAATTTTAAAATTTGATGGGGAAACGAGATTAAGGATTAATTATATAGTACAAAAATAAGTTTATTTTACGACAACTAAAATACATAAAAGTAGGTAAAATACACATGTGTTTAATTTTTATACTAAACTTAATTAACATGTCACGTCCCGAAAAGCTAAATTTAGCTACAAATCAACAACTATCAAAATAAATTTGGTATAATATTTAATATTTCTTTAATCTAAGCATTATTCCATAAAATATTTTTCAATTTGCATAAACATATGGCACAAATTTAACATATAAAAGCGTATCTTCAAAAACATCAATCTATTTATTCGCAACTATTTACCAACACTTATGAAAATAAATCTTAAGATGTAGTTCAAAATGTATTGATTTCGTTTATTTTTGCACTCCATTTCCAAGAAACCTCACATAATTCTATCTAAAATTCATTATAATAGACTAACCAATATGTCAATTGTCACATTAAAAGCCATATTTTTTATTTCATTATTTGTTGTTTTCTATGCTTACCTAGGTTATGGGCTACTTTTGTTTGTATTGATTCGTCTAAAAAGGCTCTTTTGGGGTACAAAAAAAGAATATGATGATAATTTTTTGCCTGAAGTAACATACATGGTTGCTGCCTTTAATGAGGAAGACTGGATTGGAGAAAAAATTAAAAATTCCTTTGAATTTGATTATCCAAAGGATAAAATAAAATTTTTCTTTGTAACTGATGGGTCAAGTGATAGCACTCCTCAAGTTGTTGAAAACTATCCCACTCCTCCAGGAGTTGATTTACAATTATTCCATCAACCAGAGCGACGTGGAAAAATTGCAGCTGTGGAAAGAGTTATGGAATTTGTAAAAACTCCAATTGTTATTTACTCAGATGCCAATACTTTTGTAAATAAGGATGCTATAAAAAATATCACTCGACATTACAAAGATGAAAAAGTGGGTGCTGTTGCAGGGGAAAAAAGAATTGCTTTGGACAATGCAAGAGCTGCTAATGCTGCGGGTGAAGGAATTTATTGGAAATATGAAAGCACGCTCAAGAAATGGGACTCTGAATTTTATTCAGTTGTTGGAGCTGCTGGAGAGCTTTTTTCCATCCGAACTAATTTGTTTGAACCTGTATCCTCAGATACGATTATTGAAGATTTTGTAATGACCATGACGATTGCTAAAAATGGTTATAAAGTGGTGTATGAACCCGAAGCAAGAGCTGTCGAAAATGCATCCGCATCTGTAAAAGAAGAACTGAAAAGAAAAATAAGAATTGCTGCGGGCGGGATTCAAGCAATCGGAAGGCTAGCTCCAATGCTTTTACCTTTCAAAAATCCAATTTTAACTTTTCAATATATTTCTCATAGAGTGCTTAGATGGACTTTAGCTCCTTTGGCTTTGCCTATTTTGTTAATTGTAAATATTTTATTGGCAAATGAAGGTATTCCGTTTTTTAAATATATGCTGTGGTGTCAAATCGCTTTTTATGTAATGGCATTGATTGGCTATATTTTGGAAAAAAGAAAAATGAAATTTAAAGCGTTTTTTGTGCCTTACTATTTTTGTGTAATGAATTATGCGATGTACCGTGGTTTTTTCAGAGCAATCGGTGGTAAGCAATCAGTACTTTGGGAAAGAGCAAAAAGGAGTTAAATTCGTTATTCGGTTATTAAGTTATTTTGAGTTTTATGAAAAAACGCGTTCAATCGAAATAACTCAATTACAATTCAATAGCACCAATCAAAATCAAAGATTGAGTTTCGATTTTGACAATTTCATCTATATTTATAAAATATTCGTAGGAATTATCTTATTCTAACCATTCACATCGCTATCTTCGTGGCTTAATTTTACAATCTATTCACTCAAGATTTTTTGATTTAAGCAACTCCATTTTTTTAAAACTAAAATATATAAAATGAATATTCAGAAAAATATTTTTCTAGCATTGTCTATTTTATGTTTAGCATTTTCCTCTTGTCAAAAAGATGCTGCAATGGCAGAGGATGCTATAATAAATATTCCTTCTAGTTCTTCTTCTGTAACAGCTTTTGACCTAAAAACATTAATGGCTAAAGCAGATTTTGAGGAGGTTCAAAAAATGTCTTTTTACAAGAATATAGTCAACGATGCTGTACAAGGAAATCCTAGCCTTGCAGCTGTTTTAAATAATCCTGCTGAATCAGGAATAGATTTGGAATCAAAGATTTACCTCACTCAAGAAATAGATGTTCTTGCACCTGAAAATTCTCATAATGCAGTTTTAATTAGTTTGAAAGACAAAGCTGCGTTTAAAAAATTAGTGACTTCTTCTAGTGATGCAAGTGTAATTTCTGGAGATGGTTTTGAATATATTTCTCCAGACAGAAGTGTGAGTATTGGTTGGAATGATAATTTGGCGGTCATCGCATTGGCACAAGGCCCAGGTGCTGACTTAAAAATGGGTCTTGAAAAAATATATGCAACTACTAAAGAATCTTCCGTTGCAGGTAATTCTAATTTGCAAAAATGTTTTTCAAAATCAGCAGATGTTGTGAGTTGGTTTAATTCTGAACCATTGGCAGAAGCAAGTAAAGGAGAAATGGGTATGGCGATGGCAATGGCTGGTTTTTCAGCTGACATGTTGAAAGATAATTTTATGCATAGTTATTTTAATTTTGAAAATGGAGAAATTGTTTCAGATTCAGAATACCAAATCAATGAAAAATTAGCGAAAGAATACCGACATATTTTTAAAGATGAAGTCGATACTGATTTTTCAAAATACCTTCCTGCCGAAAATCTAGCATTTGCTTTATCAATGGGATTAGATACACGAGGAATGAAAATGATTTTGGATAGCAAAGGAATGTCTGGAATGGCTGATTTTCAATTAAAGGAATTTGGATTATCAATGGATGGTTTGACCAAAACTTTTGATGGTGATGTATTGATTAGTGGTTACCGTGTAGATGGTCAAAAAAATCCAACTATGCTATTGGCTACTAAAATCAATGATAAAGAAAAATTTCAAGAGCTATTGAATTTGGGAATGGAGTACCGATCCTTGGTTGATAAAGGCAATGGAATATATGAGCCACTTGCAGCACCAGGACTTGAGGATTTTGGAGATCGGCCGCAATTATTCTTTTCAGGGGACATGGTTTTTATTGGAGATGGAGCAACTACAATTAGTAAAATTCAATCAGGCGAATGGGGTAAAAGTGGTCTTGTGAGTGGCAATATCAAAAAAGTGGTATCCGATAATATCATGGGCGCATTTGCAGATTTTCAAACTATTGCAAAATTAGTTAACATGCCAAATCTTGATGTGAGTGCAATGAAAGATGGCGTTATTAGAATGGACAGAGATGATAGTTCATTCAATTTACAAATGACTGATAAAAGCACTAATAGTCTTAAAAGTATTTTTAAAATGCTTAATGATAATTACCAGAACCAATGATTAAAAAAATAAAGGATTGAGAAGTGCTTATATTCCAATCCTTTATTCCTTTTACCTTTCAATTCAATCCATCTAAAATATGATTACTCTCGAAAATCTTCAACCTCATCCACTTCAAGAACTTGGTTTTCATCCTGATACTCAGATATGGAATAAGGCTTTGTCATTTCAAAAAGGAAAAAAATATTTAGTCCTTGCACCTTCTGGAAAAGGGAAATCTACTTTGCTACATTGCATCTATGGATTAAGAAAAGATTTTGACGGAAATGTATTGTTAAATGATAAAAATGTCAAAACATTCGATAGTAATACCTTGTCAGAAATCAGGCAAAATATCTTATCAATTGTCTTTCAAGATTTAAGATTATTTGAACAGTTGACTGCTGAGGAAAACATTCTTTTAAAAGCTAATCTCACTAACCACAAAGGTATTTCAGAAATAAAAGAAATGGCTGAAAAATTAGGTGTGGCCAATCTTTTAAAAAAACCATGTGGTACGCTTTCATTTGGTCAACGTCAACGGATTGCCATCATTCGTTCCCTTTGTCAACCTTTTGATTTCTTATTATTGGATGAGCCATTTAGCCATTTAGATGAGGATAATGTTAAAATTGCAACTGACTTAATTGCCGAGGAATGCAATCAACAAGGTGCTGGATTGATTCTAGTAAGTTTAGGCGACCAGTACTATTTTGATTACGACGAGCAAGTTATTTTATAAAAAAAAATCATTCTTAATCAAAATCAAAATGTCAATCAAAATCAAAAATTAAAAAACGGTGAATTCACCATTCGTGTTTTGATTTTGATTGACATTTTGATTTTGATTAAGAATGATTGAATGTTAGTAATATTCGAGTAATGCCAATAATATAAACACCAACCCTACCAATCCGATAATCCCTGAAATCAATCCAAAAACCCCACCCAAAATAGGCAAGGCAGACAATACCCCAACAATTATAGAAACCAAAAGTAAAATCAATCCAAGTTTAAAATTAGGTTCATTGGTAACCCCGCCAAAAAATCTTCTTTTTTTCTTATTCTTTTTCAGCTCTCTTTTTTGAGCCTTCATTTCCCATTTCTTTTGAAATTTTTTCAACCTTTTTTCAAGTCTTTTTTTCTTGCGTTCCTTTCTCTTTAATTTTCTTAATTGTTTTTTAGATAATTTTTTTGTGGTAAAAGAAGTAGATTTCTCTGCTGTTTCTTTCTCTTTTACAGAGGGATGAACATCTACAGCAAAGGCTTGTGCCGAATTAGAATAAAAAAAAGCAGCTACAAAAAGTAGGAAATAAAAGAAATGTTTTTTCATGATTTTAATCAGTTTTTAAGTGACAATCGTTAGAAACGAATTGAAATAAAATTCTAAATTATTTAGGAAAAATGTGTTATTTCGTGCTTTTAGAAAAAAACACATATTTGTTGCAAAGGGAAAGAAAAATCAAATGTAAAAATTAAAATTACATTTCCCAATAAAGAAATTGAAAATAAGGCAAACGCACCAAGCTAATTCCACTTTGTGTATAGTTGTATAAGTGTTAATGTGTATATGAAAAAGTTATCTAAATTTGATAAATCATCAATAAAATTCGATCACCAGTATTCGATAACATTAATACATATACACTTATATACTTAAACACATGTGTTAAGATTTAGTGTGTCTGCTCTAATTGAAAAGGTCAAATATTATCCGTTATCAAAAAAAGAAACCATACCACAATGAATGAAAAATCTACATCTCCAATTTGGGTCTTTGTGGGTCTTTTTATTCTTATTTGCCTTTTTTATAATATCCATGAAACTATCTTTTACGCACCCACTTCAACTAGTAGTTGGAGGCAAGCAGATTCTGCATCTATCACGCTCAACTATTACCAAAATGGTATGGATTTTTGGAATCAAGAATTTCATCTGCAAGGACTGGAATCTGGAAGAAAATTAACAGAGTGTCCTATTTTATATTATGGAATTGCAGGGCTTTATCATATTTTTGGTCAGCATGATTGGGTATTCCGTGGAGTTAATTTATTCATTCTTTTTTTAGGATTGGTTGCTTTCGCAAAAATGACTCAACTAATATTTAAAAACCAAGTGTTGACGGTGGGGCTTCCTCTTTTAGTTTTTTCCTCTCCCCTTATTAATTTTTATGGGCCAAATTTTTTACCAAATACTCCTGCCTTTGGTTTAGTATTAATCGCGCTTTACTTTTTCCACCAATATTTTATCAGAAAAAAACTTTTATTCTTTTATGGAAGTATGTTGTTATTTACACTCGCAGGATTAATAAAACTAACAGCCTTAATTCCTTTCTTTTTAATTTTAGCTTTCTATGGATTAGAAGTTTTGAACTTTATTTTTTTACAAAAAAGATCAAAAATATTTCACCACTCAATAAACCTAATTCCTGGTTTTTTGATGGTTTTTGGTTTGGTGGGATGGTGGGTTTTAGGTACTGAAGATGCGGGAACTCTTGATCCTATTTGGGAATTAGATACAGCTACCAGAAACATGACTTTGGATTATGTTTTAGCAGAAAGTTTTCCTGATTTATTTGCACCAGTTGCATGGATATTTATTGGTGGTATGTTTTTATTTATTCTATTTTCGCCAAAGAAGATTGGCCATCCATTTTATCTTGCAAATGTTTTGTTATTTATAGGAGTCTTGATTGTGTTTTTAGGAATTTTCAGACCATTATTTTCTCATACTTATTATTTTATTGAGTTTATGGTTTTTCCGATAAGTATCCTTTTTACTTTTATTTTATATCTTAAACAACAACGATCTAATATCTATAATCATAAACTATTTAATCCTATTTTTATAATTTTAGTGATTGCCCATATCGCATATGGAAAAGCAGAATTAAATAAAAAATATGATTTTAATGGCCATCAATATCATTGGTATAATCAGAAGCAAACTAACGCTGAAGATATTCGAAATTTCCTTTATGCACATGGAGTTCAACCTACTGACATCGTAATTTCTGCTCCAGATCCTAGTCCAAATGTGACGCTATATATGATGAATTTAAAAGGACATTCAGAATTTTCTTCACCCTACACACCCATTCGTTTTGAGACTATAGAGGCATATGGAAAAGGTTATGCGAAATATCTAATTATCCATGATAAAAAATATTTAGAACGAGAAGATTTACAGTCATTTTTTCAATATCCAGTAGCTAATTATGACGATTTTTTGTTCGTATTTGATTTAAGTTTTTTAAAAGAGAAATAGTGAGATTTTCTGATTCACGAGTCAAGGTCTGACTTGCAAAGTCAGGCTTTGGCTTATAAGGATATGATATAGAAAATTCAAACACCGATTCATAAGAATTTCTATAAAAGTCAAATCCTGATTTTGCAAATCAGACCTTGACTCGTGAATTAAAAACGCATAGATTTTGTAAAAACCAACTATAAAATTCTTCAACTGAATTACATTTAATGAATCACCAAAAAAGAAATCATTTTATCCTTTTCTGCTTTGCATTTGCATTGTTATCATGGTGGTTCCATTACTTTGAAATTTTCAATTATGCCCCTCATGGTACCCACAGTTGGCGACAAACTGACTCCACTTCTTTTATGCAAAATTATTATGAAGATGGTTTAAAATTCTTCTCTCCACGGATTCATCATATGGAGCGAGGAGAAGGTTTTGTATGTCCTAGTGAATTTCCAATACTCTACTATTTGACCGCTTCAATTTGGAAAATTTTCGGCACACATGATGGAGTTTTAAGGCTATTAAATTTCTTGATTTTAATAGTTGGATTATTCTCTTTTTCCAGAGTTACTTTGCAATTAACCAATGATATTTTTTATGCGTTAGCACTCCCATTATTATTGATGGGTTCGCCAATCATTGCCTTTTATGGATTTAATTTTTTGCCAAACGCCCCTGCCTTTGGATTGGCATTATCAGGAATGGCCTGCTTTTTTTATTTTTATAAAAATCAGAAATCAAAATATTTACTCGGAAGTGGATTGTTATTTTTATTTGGAGGATTGTTAAAAGTGACGGTTCTAGTTCCTTTTATCGCCATCTTTATTATTTTTTTATTAGAAAAAATCAATCTTGTTAAACTCGATTCTAAAAAAATATTTCCAAAAAGGTGGTGGACAATCCCTTTTTTCGTCGGTATATTTTTAATCACCAGTCTTTGGATGATGTGGGTCAAAAACTATAATTTACAAAATGATAGTTCTGTATTTATAACTCATGCAAAACCCATTTGGTCGCTTTCTCCACAAAAAATTAAAAGTATTTGGGAATGGATTCTAAGAGATGGGATGCCTCAATATTATCATTTTACAACAAGATATTTGATAATAATCTTATCCGTAATTGTATTGTTTTTTACTAGAAAAAAACAATCATTACCCCTTTATTTATTTAATCTTTTGATGGCGTTAGGAACACTTGGAATTTTTCTATTGTTGTACCAACAGTTTTTTGTACATGATTACTATGTCATCGATAACATGGTATTTCCAGCAGTAATTTTCTTAACCAGTATTTATTTTTTAAAAAAATATCACCCAAAAATCAGTAATCATATTTTGACAAAATTATTGATTGGAGGATTTGTAATATTCAATTTATGGAATGCACGACACTCTATTGAGGAAAGATATAATAATGCTTTTGCAATCATTTTCAACCCCAATTATGAGGTGACTTATGATAAAAAAATGGAGGCACAAGCATTTCTCAAAAACCTAGGAATCACTAAAAACCAAAAAGTAATTACCGTCCCAGATGTTTCCCCTAATTTTAATTTAAATTATTTTAACTTACGAGGTTGGTCGGAGTTTGCAATTCCTACACAACCATTCACCCCAGACATTACAAATGATTTAATAAAAATGGGAGCGGAATATTTAATAATTACGGATGAAAAATATTTAAAACACCAACATTTTCAACCTTTTATAAAATATCCTTTAGGTAACTTTGAAAATGCTATTTTTGTATTTGATTTAAGAACTTTGAATAATTGATGTTCTCCGCAGATGAACGCTGATTTTTTATGATTATCGAAAACGTGTTAAAAGAAAAATCATACAAAATCAGCGTTCATCTGCGGAGAATAATCTAAATACCAATAATGACAATACACTTCGGTTTACAACTTGATGATTTAGTTTTTCCAAAAAGTAAAAGTACTGTTGGGAATATATTTTATTTGGGAAAACAAGGCATCCTCAATCTCTTGGAATCTCATTTGGGATTAGTTGGACATCCTAATAATAATGAGCATCTACGAATTGAACAATATCGTCAAGCTTTGCAAATTCATCTTAGAGATCACCCAAACGTATTTTACAAAACATCCTTTGAAGCGGATCAATTTGCGACCTCCACTACCCTCTTGGTGATGCGAGATGAATTGCTTCTTGCCAACTGGAATTTTGCCCTTGAAGAAAGTTCTCCTGAAAGGTTACAAACCCTTGCCGCTATCGAAAATATATTTAACGATCAAGAAAATGATTTGTCGCTCGCAGCAGGTTATGCTGATCGTTTTAAAATTATTTTAAGCACCTTAGCTACTCATAATCAACCTATTACACATATACAATTAAATGAACCTTTAGATCATTTACCCGATCATTTTCAACGACTTTTTGAAAAATTAAAAACCCTTGGCGTAAATATTGAGTCTTCCAAACCTTTAGAAATTTCTCCAAAAAATAGCCTTTCTATTTTCCAAAAAGTTTTAAACAATGAAATTTCTATTGAGAAAAAACATCGAATCGAAAATGACGGAAGTATATTGTTATTAAAATCAAAAAGGGAAACTCATGCAGCAGCTTGGCTTGCAAGTTTTTTCTTGAAAAATAAAGATTTCCAACCCCTGTGTTTGATTCCAGAAAAAAGTAGAGCATTAGATAATGCCTTCATTCAGGAAGGACTTCCAAGTCTTGGAATTTTGTCTGCATCCCTGGCTCGACCTAGTTTACAAATTTTAAAATTGGTGACGAGTTTTCTTTGGAGACCCATTGATCCTTTTAAAATTTTAGAGTTTGTTTCGCTTTCTATCAAACCATTGGATGATGGACTTGCTCAACAAATTGCTATGCTGATGGCGCAGACTCCAGGTATCAATAGTGACCGTTGGTTTGCAGCTATCAATAATTATTTTAATGAAGCAGAATTAGAATCCTCTGCAGATGATTCGATTGATGTCAATAAAATAAAAGGGCAGTACGAATTTTGGTTTGGAAGAAATCGTTACCGAATTGATCAGAAAGTACCCGTAAGTGATGCCATTCAAATTTTTGATTATTTAGGAGGATGGGCAAAGGAAGAATTTAATAATAATAGTAACAATTCGATGTTAGTTTTGAGTGAACAATCGAAACGTGTAAAAGACTTGTTACAAGCCTTACCTGAATCTGATAAAAATCTGTCGCACTTAGAATTGGAACGAATCGTTCGAACAATTTACGAACCCTCTCCTACTCAATTTAAAGAAACAGAACTTGGGCATTTCCCATTTGTGCATCACTCAAGTGCTATTTTAGAAAATGTAGATGATTTGTTGTGGTGGAATTTTACACGCAATGAACCTGACCATTTTTTCTCAAGATGGTACACTTCTGAATTGGCTTTTTTGGAAAAAAATAAAATTCATTTACAATCACCTGAAGATAAAAATCAACTGTTGATTTGGCAAAGAGGTCGCCCTGTTTTACGTGCTCAAAAACGTTTGATTTTAGTCATGCCATCAATGATTGATGGTTCTGAAGTTTTTCCGCATCCGCTTCATGATGTGTTGGAAGCGACTTTTGAAAACTTACATGATATTATTTTGGATGTAGATACAGAAAAAGGGAAAGCAGCTTTCCAAAAACATTTTGAAACACCTGAAAAGGTATTGTTAGAACAAAAGCCATTGGGGCGAACTCAACCTTTTATTTCTATTGAAAATCCAAAACGGTTACTACCTGATTATGAAAATGAGGAGTCTCGAAATTATGAAACTTTTACGAGTTTGGATTCACTTTTTTATTATCCGTATCAATGGGTTTTCCGACATAAAATCAAATTGCATAAATCTTCGATTTTGAGTATCGTAAGAGATGTAACTTTGATGGGAAATCTTTCGCATCGGTTTTTTGAATTACTTTTTCAAGAGGATATTCAAGGTTGGAATAAGCGACAGGTTGAGCAATGGATTGATGGCAAATCGCATCAACTTTTATCAAGGGAGGGCGCTGTGCTTTTAATGTACGGAAGGGAACCTGAGAAGATTAATTTTTTAAATAAAATAAAATATGCGTCATGGAGTTTGGTTTCTATGATTCAAAAAAATGGATGGAAAGTACTTGGAACGGAGATGGATTTACAAGGTCAATTTCAACAAATTGACATCAAAGGTAAAGCAGATTTAGTACTGGAACGAGGAGATGAAAAATTAGTCATTGACCTCAAATGGCGAGGGGCAACTTATCGAAAAAATAATATCAAAAACAGAGAAGATTTACAACTCGTCATGTATTCCAAATTATTGACTTCTGATCAGACTTGGGCACATACTGCATTTTTTATTTTAGAATCAGGCAAAGCAATTGCTCGTAACGCATTGGCTATCAAGGAAGTAGAAGCAGTTGATCCTGATGCTGATCATATCGAAATCAATCAGCAGGTTTTTGAAAAAATGGAAAATACGTACCAATGGCGAATTGCTCAATTAGAAAAAGGACAAATCGAAGTGCGTACGGAACATACTCAAATTGATTTGGAAGATGCTTATGAAGGGGAAATGATGTCTCTTTTGGAAATGAAAGAAGGTGGTGCTATGTTTGATGATTATCGTACTTTGATTGATGTGTTGGAATAGGGTTAAGATTCAGGATTCAAAATCTTGAATCCTGAATCTTGAATCGCTTTAATATGAAAGAAGCGCTGCTTCGCCTTTTGTTTTAGGGCATATTAAGGAATATTAAAAATTAAAAAAATAATAAGAAATGTCACCCGACAATAGTGATTCTATAAGTCTAAATAAATTCATTGGCGATGCAGGAATTTGCTCTCGCCGTGAAGCTGATAAATTGATAAAAGCGAATCGAGTTACCATCAATGGGAAAGTGGCAAAAGCTGGCAATCGGGTTTTTGAGGGAGACGTGGTGATGCTTGATGGGCAATTGGTTTCGGAAAAAGAAGCTCCTGTTTATTTGGCATTTAACAAACCAGAGGGCATCACTTGTACGGGTGAAAAAAAAGACGAAGACAATATTATTGATTTTATCAATTATCCGAAAAGGATTTTCTATATCGGCCGTTTAGATAAATATTCTCAAGGATTAATTTTTTTGACTAATGATGGAGATATTGTCAATAAAATTTTACGGGCTGGGAATCAACATGAAAAGGAATACATTGTCTCTGTCCACAAACCTGTGTCCAAAGATTTTATTCAAAAGATGGGTGCTGGAGTTCCTATTTTAGATACGGTAACTAAACGATGTAAGGTCAGTCAAGTTGACCGATTTACCTTTAGAATTATTTTAACTCAAGGACTAAATCGACAGATTCGAAGAATGTGCGAATACTTTGGTTATCGTGTAACAAAGCTTACACGGGTTCGAGTCATGCATATTAATTTAGGTGATTTGCCTTTAGGAGAATGGAGAGATTTTACGGATAAAGAAATTTCAGAATTGAAAAGATTGATAAAAGATTCAGATAATCTGAGTCATAAAATGAAAGAAAATCATCGTAAAGAGAAAAGAGGTGATTAGTTCGCTTCGCTATTGGTGAATTAGTGAATTGGTTTATTAGGCTAATTTATATTGTTAATGGTGATTGGTAACTCGTAATTCGTTACTTAAATATTTAGTAACAAATTACAAATCACCAATCACGAATTACCAATCACTAAGACTACTGCTTCATAATCTTCTGGGAAAGAATCTCTTGTCCGTCACTCAAGTTTAAGAAGTAAATGCCTTGAGGTAAATTTTTCAAATTGATTCCCATCGTCTGAATTCCTTCTGCTAATTGTTGAGTATTGGAGAATACCGTTTCTCCTAACAAATTAACTACGGAAATATTTAAGTCAACACTTTGTCTCATTTCAATTTGAACATTCAAAGTTGCTGTAACTGGATTTGGGAATAATTTTAAAGAAGCACCATTCAATACATCTTCAATTTTAGTTACATATTCATCGTTCACTTCGAAATCAACAGTAGTAGTTGGGTTCTCAGGACTCAATGTTATTATTTTAATTCCTTGATCTTTTCCAAGGACTTCAGCAATAACTTTGTAAGTTCCATAAGCTACACTTGGGAATTCAAATTCACCATTCATATCCGTAACGGTATGAGCAATAGGTTCATCAAGATCAGTTAATAGTAATACACTTACATTTGCAATAGGATCACCTTCACCTCTTACTTGAGCTTGTCCAGCAACAATATTTGCACCTTCCGAAATCAATCCTCCTATGAATCCTGGACCTCCAGGATTAGTTCCCATAATCATATCAATGTAGATATTTGTATTTGCTCCAGGAGAAGTAGCGGTAGTCGCTTCATCCCAAAACAATGACGCTCCATAATAAGTAGGTAAGAAACTAGCATATGAATCAGAACCTGGTTCCAATGCTACTTTTACTAAATAATCTCCCGCAGCTACTCCTGTGAATGCAAAAGTTGCTCCCCAGTTATTTGGAGTAGTAGTAACCAATTGACTATCTACAGCAGTCAAAGTTCCTGCACCAGCATCATGTTGAATCAAATATATTTTATGAGTATTCACTCCTAAATTTCCAGAGTTAATAGAATCCATAAAAACAAATCCACTAATCTCATCCATCAAGGAAAAACTACCACAGCCCGTAGCCATACATCCTCCTGGAGTAGTAATAGTTACACAATAAGTACCTGTTGCAGTAGGTATTATTGATGGCGTATTTTCACCTGATGACCATTGGTAAGTATAGTTTCCCAATGAATCATTAGTCATTGCTGTAAGTCCAGTTGTTGTCGATGAAACCCATACATTACAATTTATTCCATTTCCTACAACTCCACATGCAGTAGATGCACATCCATTTGCATCCGTAATAGTTACACAAAGTGAATCTATACCAGGGTTATTAGAACATGCTGTTTGCGTCAACTCACCATTTGACCATTGAAAGGTAAAAGGTGCAACTCCTGTTGCATTTGCAGTTAAACAATTACTTCCTTGTACTGGATTCAATGTAACAGAACATGCAGGTGGAGTATTTATGGTTATATTAATACATTGAGTAGCAATACAATTGGAACCATCAACAATGGTTACACAATAATTTCCACTTGATGTAACATTAATATTATCAGTTGCAGCTCCAGTTGACCAAGTATAACTAAAAGATGTACTATCGCCATATGGATATGCATACAAATTTGCTTCAGTATTATTTGCTGAATAGAATGCATCGATAAATACTCCACAGTTATTAGAATTTCCTCCTACAACAGTACACGCTGTGGAAACACATCCACTTGCATCTGTAACAGTTACACAAAGGGTATCAATCATTGGGTTAAAAGAACAAATAGTTTGGTTTGGATCTCCAGTTGACCATTGGTAAGTAAAAGGTGAAACTCCAGAAGCGACAGCAGTTAAACAACTATTACCTGAAATGGTATCAATATAAACGCTACAATTGTTAGTACTAGCCAAGTTCACATTCACACAATCCGTTGCTTCACAATTGGAAGCATCTACAATTGTTACACAATAATTTCCACTTGAATTCACCGTTATATTTTGACTGGTTTCTCCTGTTGACCATAGGTAGGTATATGCTTGAGAACTATCTCCCCAGGCATATGCATTTAGAATTGCTGAAGTGTTATTTGATATGTAATTGGCATAAACATCAACTCCACAATTATTTGTAACTATTCCTCCAGTACAAGCAGTTACCACACATCCAGTAGCATCTGTAATTATTACACATAATTGTTCTCCAGGAGAATTAAAACAGGCAAAATTTTGTGTAGTACTATCACTCCATAAAAAAGCAAATGGAGCCGTCCCTGTTGGATTAGCTTGAGCACAAAATCCACCTTGAATCGTATCAAAAGTTACGGAACAAAGCGAATCAGGATCAAAAGTATGGGATTCATAACTTGCTTGAGCGGCAAAAAATCCAAAAGCTATTAAAAGGGTAAAAATGATTTTTTTCATGTTTTAAATATTATTGATTAAAATTGTTTAATTGTTATTTACACTAACTTACACGTTGTTTTTTTAAATGAGGTTGGGTAAGTGTATTTTTATTTAATAAAAAGTTTTTTTACTACTTAATCAACACCACTAAAGCATTGACTATCAACAACTTACATGTTTTATGACAAAATCAGACGGAAGGGGTATTTGGGCTTGGGATATTGTAAAATTAATCACAATTCTCTCATTACTTCTATATTTAGGAATTTTTTATTTTCATGGATTTCATGAATCCACTAATCGTTTAATGATTAGATTGACTGCAAGAACGAGTGCCGTTTTTTTTATCATTGCTTTTAGTGCAAATGCTTTTCATCAATGGCAAAGAAATTCTTTTTCATGGTGGGTCTTTATGAATAGGAAGTTTTTTGGAATCTCTTTCGCAATTCTTCATTTAGTTCATCTCTTTTTCCTCCTCCTATTGCAAAAAAAATTCCACCCTGTTTTTGAAATGGCAGCTATCAGTTCTTTAGCTGGAGGTGGTTTGGCGTATTTATTTTTAATCTTAATGTTATTGACCTCTTTTCCGTTTTTTTCAAAAATGATTTCAAAGAAAAATTGGAAAAGATTGCATACGTTTGGTAGCTATTGGATATGGTTGATATTTATGATTAGTTACACCAAAAGAGTGAATACTGAAATTGAATTTCTTCCAATGATTATTTTATTTTTAGGTGGTTTAATTTTAAGGATTTGGAAAATCAGGCCTTTTATTCCTTAGTACTTTGGTGGGTTCGTGACTGGTGATTTGTGACTGGTGATTCGTATCGAAAATTGTTGAATCTATAACATCTCTCAAAAAAAAAGCTACCAACTTGCGTCAATAGCTTCAAAATAACAATGATAGGTTTTCACACTTATATTGTAAATCAATAAATCTTTTGATCTGCTTTTTTATAAAAACTATACCTTGTACCCGAGGCTAGATCTCTCCACATAGAAAAGGTTGAAGGCGGAGAGGAATCAAATCCTCCTTGGTCAGAGCATCCAAAATTTAATGCACGTCGGTCTCCACTCACTATGCTATAATCATTTGTCCAACAAGTACTATTATAAATTGAAAAATCATCGATATGCTCTCCAGAATTAAAATCTTTGACTTCACAAAATAATTCCAATGATGCATCTTTACTTTGATGAAACGTTTCAACAGAAACCGAAACATCTTCATAAAGTTTCGTGGTCACGCAAACATAAACGGAGTCTTTAGCATTCCATACTCGTTCCGTTTTAGTTCCTACTTCAATCGTTTCTGTATTACAACATGTATTGACATTAACATCTTCCCCACCATCATAAAGTTTGTCAAAATAAAAAACCAATTCTAAATCAACTTCTACATCATTGGGTTCTAACAAATGGAATACTTTCCATTTATCTCTTTTTGGAAATTTTTGATTTTGAAGAAAAGAATTAAAAAGTTGATCTGAGTCTTTAGATCGGAGATCTGTTACAAAAGGTTCAAGGATAACATGAGTCGTCCCTAATTGATACATCTTTTCTTTCAATTCAAATGCGTCTTTAAAATCAGCTCTATATTTTTGACATTCTTGTAATAAAAAATAAGCCTCCCTTGCCGCTTTTTTATCTCTTGATTGAGCCAAAGGAATCAGTTGTTGAGCCTCATTATAATAATATAATGCAATATTATTTTTGGACTCCTCCATTAATTCCTTGGAAGGATACCAATCCAAATCTGGATAAAAACCTTTTCTTCTCAACCGCTCCTCAATTCTTTGAGCTTTCCTTTGACGTTTTCCAATTTCCAATGAAATATCTAATATTTCTAGCCAAAGTTTGGGACGTCCATCTGCTTTTAAGTCATCCACTATATAAGCATCCCTTGCATTGAGTTGGTTAAATGATTGCTCAAAAACATTTAAATGTTTTGTTCGAACCTTTCCATTTTTTAATTGAGCAAGGCTAGTACTAAAGGCCTTTTCATCTTTTCCTTTTGCTAATAATTTTTGAGGCCGATTGCAGGAGGCAATTATAAAAAGTAAAACTCCTATGTAAAATAATTCTTTCATAGCTCTATATCTTTTGTTGATTTAAAGATAGATGCTGGAGGTTTTACTTTCTCTTATCGTTATTTTAAAATATCATCAACCCGTGTTAAATGGTGCAAAATATTATTAAAAACAAAATGTTAATATGAAAAACTATTAACTTTTCCCTAAAATCTTAATTTTACACTTAGGAATTGTTCATAATGAAGCTATAAGAATAGTGGATAGATGGATTGGTTAAAAAGTTAATCGGATCATATTGTGATCAAAAATATTTGCTTCCTATTCGTATACCCGTTAACCCGATTAACCAATAGCGTAGCAAACTAATAACTATTCAACTTTTTATGGTTTTGGATAAAGTTAATTAAACACTACAATTTTTATAAAACCACATAAAATCAACTAGAGTCTCCACCAAGCTATGAAACTCTAAAAAATTAAAAATGTCAAAAAACAAAATTTACTCAAAATCATACAGAGTTAGGAAATCATATTGGACTGCATTCGTAGTGTTACTAAGTTATGTTCGATTATCTTTTTTTAGCAAAATATTTGGGGATCAATATTATCAAAAAAGAATTGGAGCATTACATTTAAAAAATGCCAATCGAGTCAAAGTAACCATTCTAAAATTGGAAGGGCTATTTATCAAAGTAGGACAACTACTATCCATTCTTAGTAATTTTTTGCCTGAAGCATTTCAAGAACCTTTGGAAGCTTTGCAAAATCAAATTCCTCCTCGTCCATATTCGGAAATTGAAGCAAGAATAAAAAAAGAGTTAGGCAAAAGTCCTGACCAGCTTTTTGTGAAATTTGATAAAACACCACTTGCTTCAGCGTCCATCGGTCAAGCTCATCGTGCTCAACTCCAAGATGGTACGGAAGTCGTGGTCAAAGTGCAACACAATAACATCGAAAAAATTGCGGATATTGATTTAAAAGTTATGGAACGCTTGACCAACTTATTCGCCTATTTCTATAAAGTCAAAGGAATCGAATATGCCTATACTCAGGTTCAAAAAATGATCAAAGAGGAATTGAATTTTGAAAAGGAATCAAAGGCGATGCAATTGGTTCAAAAAAATTTAAGTGAAGAACATGGGTTAATTATTCCTCAAGTTCATCCTGAATTTTCAACTAAAAGAGTCTTGACTACCACCTTTTGCGAAGGCGTAAAAATTAGCGATACCGCAACATTAGATCGCTGGGAGATTGATCGAAAAGATTTAGGTAATCGATTGGTACATGCCTATTGCGAGATGGTTTTTTCAGATGGGCTCTACCATGCTGATCCTCATCCAGGAAATATTTTAGTACAAAAAGATGGTACAATTGTATTGTTAGATTTTGGAGCCATCGGTTCATTAAAACCTGAAATGCGAGATGGTTTTTTAAAATTAATCCAAGCTGCCGTAAAAAATGATTCAGAGAAAATCATTGATGCCTTACAGCAATTGGGTTTTATTGCACATGAACGACAAGCGGAAAAAGTGGCAGAAAAAGTAATTGTAGCTTTCCGTACTTTTCTCCAAAACGAAGTTGAATTTGATGGACTTAATTTTAAAGACCTAAAAGTAAATCCATTTCAAACCAGCCTTTTTAATTTAACTACCGAAATAGGAATGCGTGGACTTGCCAACACGGTACAAGTTCCAAAAGAATATGTTTTATTAAATAGAATGGTCACCTTGCTACTTGGTATTTGCAACACATTGGATTCAAGTATCAATCCTTTAGAAACAGTTCGCCCGTTTTTCCAAAAATTCATAGTAGGCGATTCTGAAAACATGGTTCAATATGCGACCGATTTTATCAAAGAATCTGCAACTACTTTATTGACAATTCCAAATGATCTCGGCGAAGTGCTCAACAAGGCTCGAAGAGGAAAATTGGAAATTCAAATGCCGGGTGAGGTCGAAAAAACTAAATTATTTTATACACTAGGACAACAATTAATTTATTCCCTCCTGATGATTGCAGCATTTAGTTTTGGATATATTTTCTTTCAAGAAGCAAGAGAAACTTGGGCTAAATGGGCTTTTGGTTTTTCAGCAGTTTTTGGAATTCTATTGTTACGAGCCATCCGAACGGGTCGAAAAATCAAACGAATGTTGTAACCATGTAACCGCCAAATTCATTTGGCTGGTTGTGTAAGTAATCCAAGTTGCGGATAATTGGCAAAGCCAATGATCCGAACAACCTGCCAAATGAATTTGGCGGTTACAGTTTAAAATTATCTTAGCTGACACGATATAAAATTAAACAAATCAAAAATGAAAAACATTCTTCTAATTTTTATACTAACCTTATTTTTTAGCTGCGAATTTGAAGATCAAGTTATGGAATCAAGATATAAATCATTCGACGATTACCCCATTTACAATGGCGACGACCTAGGCTGTAATTTTAGTCCAGAAAAAACCACTTTCAAATTTTGGTCCCCCAGCGCAACTGCTGCCAGATTACTCATTTACGATGAAGATATTCAAGGCATTATTAAAGAAACCCATGTCATGAAAGAAACCGAAGGAGGCGTTTGGACAATAACCATCAATGAAAATTTAGAAGGAAAATATTACACACTTCAAGTTAAAAACCAATGGGGATGGAGTAAAGATGCCCCTGATCCTTACTCGGTTGCTTGTGGAAGAAATGGAAAAAGAACTCAAATTATTGATTTAAAAAAAACTAATCCCGAAGGTTGGGAAAATGACCAACGTCCTCCTCTCGCTCAACCTAATGATATTATCATTTACGAATTACACGTAAGAGACATGAGTATTTCCTCCACATCAGGGATTCAAAATAAAGGAAAATTTCTAGGATTAACTGAACTAGGTACTACGAGTCCTGAAGGTCTTGCAACTGGAATTGCACATATCAAAGATGTAGGCGTAACACATGTTCATTTGCTCCCATCATTTGATTTTACAAGTGTTGATGAAACCAAACCTGATTCCGAAAGAAAGTATAATTGGGGTTATGATCCACACCTTTATAATGTACCCGAAGGAAGTTATGCAACTGATGCTAGAAATGGGGCAACTAGAATTAAGGAATTTAAACAATTGGTAAAAGCATTTCATGATGCTGGAATTCGAGTAGTTTTGGATGTCGTTTATAATCATACTGGGAACAGTCGCCGATCTCCTTTTGACCGATTAGTTCCTGATTATTACTTTAGGCAAACTAAAGATGGCTCTAAATCAAATGCTTCAGGTTGTGGAAATGAAACTGCATCGGAACGTCCGATGATGCGTAATTTTATTTTACATTCTGTAAAATATTGGGCGGAAGAATATCATATTGATGGTTTTCGATTTGACTTGATGGGCATCCATGATATTGAAACCATGAACTTAGTTTCCAAAACTTTAAATAAAATTGATCCTAGCATTTTTGTATATGGTGAAGGCTGGACAGCAGGTGATAGTCCACTCCCCGAAGCGCAAAGAGCACTTAAACAAAATGTACCCCAACTCGATCAGGTTGCTGCCTTTAGTGATGATATTCGAGATGGACTCAAGGGACATGTTTTTACTGCCGATGCAAAAGCATTTATAAGTGGCGAAGCGGGATTTGAAGAGAGTGTCAAATTTGGGATTGTGGCTGCAACCAAACATCCGCAAGTCGATTATGATACCGTTAATTATTCCAAAGCACCTTGGGCCAATCAACCTGCTCAATGTATCAATTATGTGAGTTGCCACGACAACCATACCTTGTATGATCGCCTCACCAATTCTCGACCTCAAGCAACTGAAGTTGAAAAAGAAAAAATGGCAAGACTTGCTTTAGGAACAGTTTTGACTTCGCAAGGTGTTCCTTTTTTACATGCTGGATCAGAATTTTTAAGAACTAAAAATGGCGTAGAAAATTCCTACCAAAGTCCTGATAACATTAATGAAATTAATTGGAGTCGAAAAAAACGTCATTTGCAAACTGTCGAATTTGTAAAAAGTTTAATAAAAATTCGAAAAGAGCATCCCGCTTTTAGAATGACTTCCCAACAAGACATTTCCAAAAATCTTAAATTCTTAGAGGTCAATAAAAATTTTATTTCCTACCAAATTAATGGTGAGGCTGTAGGCGATCAATGGAAAAAAATCGTAGTTGTCCTCAATGGAAATAGTTATGGTCAAAAAGTAAAAATGCCAAAAGGAATTTGGAAAGCAATTATCAAAGATGGATTGGTGGATGAAAATGGTTTGGAATCTTTAAGCAAAGGACGAATAAATATTGAAGGAAATGACATCATGGTTTTGATTCAAGAGTGATACACGAGTCAAGGTCTGACTTGAAAAATCAGACCTTGACTTCTAAGAATATCAATATCTAAAATTATCAATATAAGTCACGGCTTGACTTGAAAAATCAAACCTTGATTCGTGTCGTGTATACCCAATGCTGAATAGCTACTCATCGCTTTTTAAATGAGTTAGAATTTTTTATCATAAAAAATTAAAAAAAACAATAATCAATTTAGCCATTGCAATTTTCCTAAAACTATCGAAAGATTGACTCCGTAAGCATAAGGATAATAATCTCTATTAAACTTTTTAAAGTTATATTTTACTAATGCACTTTGAAAAAAAACTGAAAATAAGGCATTCACTTTTAAACTATTCTTACCAAAAAGAATTGGAATTTCACCAATGGCCCTCACCCCTAAATGAAATTTATAGGAATAACCATTTCGATTAAAAAAATTAGCTGGGAAATAAGTTCGAGGATCTTCTGACAACCAATCACTTTGAAAGCTATTTTCGATATAAGGAAACAATTGTCCCTTTGCTGGAAAAGTATAACGATGCCCCACTAAAAAATAAAAATGCTCATAATAAAATAAATCCGAATAAGTATATCTATTTGTATTACCATTAGATAAAGCGTAAACAACTTGTCCTTCCTCTTCATAAATATGTTCAGACACCCCAAACCCACCAAAAACTTCTTGTCTATTATCAATAAAATGATTAAAGGTTAATGATATATCAAAAGTAGTAGAAGGAAATTGCTTAATCGTCTCCAGGTCTCTTCCAGATGTATTGGTGACCACAGGATTAGCTAAAACCAAACGACCATAATGAAATGAATATTTATAACCAACATTGAAATGAATATTGGTTTTTCTTCGAAAAGGAAAATCGCTTTTTCCATAGTAGGCATCACTTTGACAAAAACTATCTAATGGAAAGAAAAATGGCAACAACAAAAAGAGGAAATTGATTTTCATCTTTATATTTTTATTACAAACGAAATTACAGAACCCTCTTTTCAGTTCTTCAAAAACTTTAACATATTGAGAGTACTCCCTGCTCGCGCGCTCGCGCCATGGCTCCAGCCATGGTGTGAACCATTACCAAGCCTCTGGCTTAAACGTGGAAAATCAAAAATTTAAATCAAAATCAAAATGTTAATCCTTATTCCACATCTTTAAAAATACAGGTTCTCGCAACGTACCAGTCGAAGCAAAAGAAGCAAACTCCACCTCACAAAGAAACTGTGGAATAACCCAAGTCGTTCTTTTTTCCTCATCCACACTTTCTTGAATTGGTTTTGAAATCGTTTCTAAAACATTAATTTGTTGCCATATTTCAGCCATTTTTTTTTGATCAAAACCAGTTCCTACTTTCCCTAAATATTTCCAACCATCCCCTGCTGGATTAGCTAAATGTAACGCCCCAAAAATATTCGCACGATCTCCCTTCCCTTTAGTAAAACCAATGATGTGTGCTTCAAAAGTTTGACGGAATTTTATTTTTTTCCAAACCTCCGAACGATTGCCAGCAAAATATTTCCCATCTTTTTGCTTTGCCATAATTCCTTCAAGTCCCATGGTTTGAGCCGCATCAAAAATTTGTTGCCCATCTTCAAAAATATCACTCAAACGAGTTTTATCTCCTGTTCTAAAAATTGCCTCCAACCATTCTCTTCGTCGAGTCAAAGGAAAAGAAGTCATTTTTTTTCCATCCAAATATAAGCAATCAAAAGCATACATATAAGCAGGTTTCGATTTACTAGCATTTTGAATACTTGCTTTTCCGATTCGATGCATACGTGAAATCACATCCGAAAAAACAGGTTTTCCAGAGTCATCCAAACAAACCAATTCGCAATCAATAATTGCATTTTGAACTCGAAGGAATTTTCCATCTTGAAACTCTGGAAACTGGTCAATGATATCTCTACCCGATCGACTGATTAACTTGACCTTATCTTTTTGTTTGTAAAATAACACTCGAATCCCGTCCCATTTTATCTCAAAAAAATATTTAGACGATTGCGCAGGCAAACCTTTGGAAGCATCGCAAAGCATAGGCTTAATTCCATGTTTTAAAATTTCCAGATTAGCATCGTCCGAACGTTGAATCATCCATTCCCCATCTTTTATACGATAGAGCGAAAATTCCGCATCGAGTTGTTTGCCTTTTAACCTGAATTTATATTTGGATTTTCCTTTTTTTATCCATTCAATATCACCCGTTTCAAAAACCCACATTTGTCCTCCTCCATATTCATCTTTCGGTATTTCCCCTTCAAAATCAATATATTTTGCAGGATGGTCTTCGGTCTGAATCGCCAATCTCTTTACTCCTTTTTCCAATGGTAAACCTTTTGGAATCGCCCATGACTTCAAAACATTATCCTCTCCCAATCGCAAATCATAATGCAATCGAGAAGCATGATGTATATGAATTACAAATTTATTATTGACTTTAGAAGTATCAAATCTTGTATCTTTTTCTTTTGAGGCAGGTTCAGTAGTTTTTGCAAAATCTCTTTTAGAATCGTAAACTTCCAAATTTTCTCCAGTCGAAATTTGAATTTCTTGATCGTGTAATGGAGTTGCTTTTTGATAAAAACCGTCCCAAGCATCACCATTCTTTTTCAAATATTTTAAGGCATCATTTAAATCAAATGCTTTTGCTGTCTCGATTATTTCAATTTCCTTCCAAGTCAATGGCATCGAAATAGGCGCACCTTCTTTTCCTCTTAAACTATAAGGTGCAATGGTCGTGTTGCCAGGATAGTTTCGATAAATGTCCAATAGAATTTTATCACTCCTTTTCTTTTTATGAACGGCTAAAGTGGTTTTAGGATTTTTGGAAATAAAATCTTTCATCATTCCTTTTACTGATTTTGACATCGTATCATAATCGTACTTAGGGATGATAGGAATCACCAAATGAATTCCTTTTCCTCCACTTAATTTTGCGAAAGGATGATAACCTAAATTTTCCAAAAAATCTTTTAATGTAAAAGCAATGTTTTTTACGATCTTAAAATCTTCATCATCGGGTGGGTCTAAATCAATGACAAATTGATTGGGTTGAAGAATATGATTGATGGTACTATTCATGGTATGAATTTCCAATGCTGCCAAATTTGCCAACCAAACCAAATGTGGTTTTTCAAGTGCCAATAAATATTCATTTTCTTCATCCCAAGGCAAATAAGAAGTTGGTACCCAATCGGGTGTCCACGAAGGTTTATTTTTGGTATAAAATGTTTTACCACCTATTCCATCAGGAAACCGAATCAAGGTCAAAGGTCTTCCTTTTACATAGGGCAACATATACGGAGCCACTTCCAAAGCATAAGAAATGATCTCAGCTTTGGAAAAAGATTTGGTTGAGTACAATACTTTTTCCAAGTTAGTTAACTTCAACCGTTGACCATCTACCTCTGTAAAAATAGGTTTGGAAGGCATTTGAAAATATATTGTTTTATAATGGAAAGCAAGATAGAGAAATTTCGTTAGACGTTGAACGTCCAACGTAATCCGATTTTTAACCCTCAATACAAATGAAACAATATTATTTTCTAAGTTGCACTAATATTACTTGCTACTTTATAAAACAAAGGTGGGATAAATTTTTTCAAAAAAACCATCAACTTTCCTTCTCCCCCAATGACCGTAAGTCTCTTGTTTTTTTTCATGGATCGGATGATAATTTGTGCACATTTTTCAGCTGAAATTCCTTTAGCTTGACCAGAATCCATTTTGCCATACTTCGTTCCATCTTGAGTTAGAGAATTAACTGAAATATCAGTTTTTATTCTTCCTGGACAAATGATATTGACTTTTAAATTTTCATTATAGTATTCCACTTGCATGGTTTCATAAAATCCATGAAGCGCATGTTTGGAAGCAGAATAAGCTGATCTTTGTGGAAATCCAAATATGCCAACCAAGCTACTGATCGGTACAATTTGACCATTTCCTTGTTTTAACATCATAGGCAAAACAGCTTTGGTCAAAGCAATATTTCCAAAATAATTAATCTCCATAATCCGTCGATCTACCTCAAAATCAGTATCAGCAGTTAAACCACGTTGACTAATTCCTGCATTGTTAATCAAAACATCGACCCTACCAAATTTCCCCAACAATATATTTACATTTCCTTCGATACTATCAAAATCCGTAACATCCATAGGTAACACTAAACATTCCGCACCTAAATCTGTACATTTTTTGGCTACGACTTCAAGTACCTCTGCCCGTCGTGCTGATAAAACTAATTTCGTTTTTTCCTTTGCCATTTCTAAAGCTATCGCCTCTCCTATTCCTGAGGATGCTCCCGTAATCCAAATCACTTGATTGGTATATTTCATTTTGTATGTTTTTTTTGTAAATGTAACCGCCAACTTCAGTTGGCAGGTTGTTTTAAAATAGAGGGTATCCATTGTATTTAAATAGTTAATCAACTACTTTAGTACAACCTGCCAACTGAAGTTGGCGGTTACAAGGTTACGAAGTACGAAAAATTAAAACAATAAAAAAAGCAGATTACTATTTATTTAGTAATCTGCTTTTTTACGTTAGACTTGAGCTGCGCCTGACGTTGGACGTTTTTACGTTACCGAAATTGTAGAATCAATAGTATTCGACAACGTCAAACGTCAAGCGAAGCGTACGTCTAACGTCCATCGTCAAAAGTCTATCTTTTCTTAACCATATCTGGCTTTGTCACTTCCATTTGATGATTGATAGATTCTTGGTGAATGGCTTTTAAAAATTGAGTGATAAATTCCTCACTTAATCCTCTTTCATTTCCTTTTGTAATTGCCTTTTCCAAAATCTCGTTCCATCGAACAGGTTGTAAAATGGAAATACTTTTTGCTTTTTTATAAAGTCCGATAGATTCTGCGACTTCCATTCTATTTCCTAACAACTCCATTAATTGATTATCAATTGCATCAATTCGAACTCTTAAAGCTTCAATACTTTCTAAATCTTCCGTATCCAATTCCTCCCTTTTGATAATTAAATTATCAATCATTTCTTTAAAAATAACTGGCGTAATTTGTTGTTTGGCATCACTCCATGCCTCGTCAGGTCGGGGATGCGTCTCTGTCATCAAACCATGAAAACTCAAGTCAAATGCTTTTTGTGCAACATCAGCAAGCGTATCTCTTCGTCCACAGATATGGCTATTATCACAAATAATTTTCAACTCAGGAAATCGACGTTTGAGTTCAATTGGAATTTGCCAAAGTGGTTCATTTCTATAATTGCTATTGCCCGCCAAAGAAAATCCACGGTGAATCACTCCTACTCGATGAATTCCTGCATTATAAATTCTTTCAATTGCTCCTATCCATAAATTCAAATCTGGATTGATTGGATTTTTTATCAAAACTGGAACATCCATTCCTTCCATTGCATCTGCAATTTCTTGCACAGCAAAAGGACTTACGGTGGTTCTTGCTCCAAGCCACAATAAATCAATTCCGTGTTTTAAACATTCATAAACATGCTCTGCTTTAGCAACTTCTGTGGTTACTTTTAAGCCTGTTTCTTCTTTTACCCTTTTGAGCCAGGGCAATCCCGTTTTACCGACTCCTTCAAAAGAATTCGGTCGAGTTCGAGGTTTCCATATACCTGCACGAAAGAAATCTACATTTTGATCTTTTAATCCATGTGCAGTTTCTAAAACTTGTTCTTCTGTCTCTGCACTACATGGGCCAGCAATGATGATAGGCTGTCCTTCTTCTTTTTCAACTAGAGGTTTGAATTGCATTTCCATTGTAATTGTATTGTTATGATTTGATTTTGATAAATTAATTTTGAATGATGAATTGTGAATTGTGAATTATGAATTATGAATGAATGAAAATTGTTGAATTCTAAATTATTCGAATCATTCAAAATTCATTATTCAAAACTCAAAATTACCTAAGAAAGTATTCTTCGTATTTCATTCGACTGTTCAATCAACTCCTTGATTTTTTTAAAATCTTTCTTTATCAAATAGGTTCTAAATTTTGACAAAGAATTAATATGTTCATCTAAAACATCTAAAACATTATCTCGGTTTTGTTGAAAAACAGGAACCCACATATCTGCCGAACTTTTGGCTAATCGAACAGTAGAACTAAACCCACTACTTGCCAAATCCAAAATCGCTTTTTCGTTTTTTTCTTTTTCTAAAACTGTCAATGCTAAAGCAAATGAACTGATATGTGAAATATGAGAAACATAAGCCGTATGTATATCATGAGCATTTGAATCCATACGTATCACTCTCATTTTCAATGCGTTATATAGGTTTTCTACTTTTTCAACTGCTTCTTTTGAAGACTGTGCTGCATCACAAATCACAGTCGTTTTATTATCAAATAAATTGGGAATAGCTGCCTCTGGCCCTGAATGTTCTGTCCCTGCCATTGGATGCGTACCTACAAATTGTTTTCGATTAGGATGATTTTTAATATGGTTCATCAATTCAAATTTTGTGGAACCAACATCCATAACTACTTGTGTCGTTACTAAATCTAAGACTTTTGGTAGAACTTGTAACATTGCATTTACAGGAATCGAAATGATAATAATATCTGATTCAGCAATTGCATCTTCCAAACTTTTATCCTCATCAATCAACCTTCGTCGAAATGCTTTATCTATATTATTTGGACTGGCATCAACGCCAATTATTTTAGTTGCAAATCCATTTTCTTTTAAACTGATTGCCATTGAACCTCCTATAAGACCGACACCTATTATGCTTACTACCATCTTAATTTTGAGTCATTGATTTATGAATACCATTAGCCTTCTTTTCAAGAATCCTAGCTAAACTTTTTTCCAAAACTTCCACTTTATTACATAAAGAAATTCGAACATATTCATTTCCTTGAGAACCAAAAATTCCGCCAGGAGTGACAAATACATCTGTTTCATATAATACCTCATCTGATAACGCATAGCTATCAGAATAGTTGCTAGAAATTTTTGCCCATACAAACATTCCTCCTTGATCTTTTTGAAAAGTACAATCTAATGCTTCCATTATCTTAAAAACAACTGCTTGTCGTTTTTTATAAATCATATTAATTTCATCGTACCAAGATGGTGGATTATTCAATGCTTCTACCGCTCCTAGTTGCAAGGGCAAAAACATTCCTGAATCCATATTGCTTTTAAATTTGAGCACCGTTGAAATTAATTCTTGTTTTCCTAACAACATACCTACACGCCAGCCTGCCATGTTATGAGATTTACTCAAAGAGTTCAATTCCATCGCAACTTCTTTTGCACCATCTACTGCCATCAAACTTTTAGGGGCTTTTCTTAAAATAAAACTATACGGATTATCATTTACGATTAGAATATTATTTCGCTTCGCAAATGCAATTAATTTTTTGAAAAAATCCTCACTTCCGCCAGCACCTGTTGGCATGTTAGGATAATTGACCCACATGATTTTCACTTTTGACAAATCTCGTTTTTCCAACTCCTCTAAATCTGGCAACCAATTATTATTGGCTTCCAAATGATATTCTACCACCGTTGCACCTGCCAAAACCGAAGCTGTTCGATAGGCAGGATAACCTGGATTTGGAACCAATGCCTCATCTCCCTCTTCCAAAAAACTCATCGAAATATGCATAATTCCTTCCTTCGAACCAATTAATGGAAGCACCTCATTTTCAGGATCAATAGTAACATCATAATATTTTGCATACCAACTTGCAATAGCTTTTCGCAATTGAGGAGCACCTCGGTAACTTTGATAACCGTGGGTATGATTTTCCCAAATTGCATTTTCCATAGCCTTCCTTGCAGCAGGAGATGGAGGCAAATCAGGATTACCAATTCCTAAATTAATAATATCTTTTCCTTGAGATTTCAAGGTTGCAATCTCTTTTAGTTTTTTGGAAAAATAATATTCCTTAACAGTATTGAGTCGACTAGCTTGTTTAAAATTCATATTGCGCTCCCTTTTTGTATGTTCCTAAAATTCGTAATTCCATCGTGTGTTTTTTAACCACATTGATGATACTTTCGAAATCGCTATTTTTTTCTAACAAGAAATCTACAAAAAATATGTATTCGAATTCACTATCCAAAAGTGGTGCAGATTGTATTTTAGTAAGGTTGGCATTGGACAAAGCAAGTGTTGCTAGAACTTGATTTAAACTTCCAATTTTATGTGGCAAAGAAAAACATAATGACACTTTATCAAAATCTTGATCCCGTGGCCCTTCCACCCTATCCAAGACTAAAAACCGAGTATAATTTTTCTTAAAAGTCTCAATGCTTTCTCCGATAATTTCCAAGCCATACATTTCAGCAGCGAGGAAACTTGCTATCGCACCTGTGTTTTTGGAGCCTTGATCTTTGACTCTTTTGGCACTCAAAGCAGTATCTTCTGCTTCAATTAATTTGATGTATGGATATTGTTGGAAAAATTTTCGGCATTGCATGATTGCCACAGGATGGGAATAAACTTCAGTCAAATCTTCAATTTTCACACCAGGGTTGACCATCAGGTTTTGTTGGATTCGAAGAAAAACTTCTCCGACTATATATAAATTGGATTGATTGAGTAGCTGGTAATTATTGAGAATGCTCCCGGCAATTGTATTTTCAATTGCCATGAGTGCATTATCCGATTGGGATTTATTTTCAGCTTTTTCTATTAGTTCTTCAAAAGTGTCTGTTCCTACGATTTCTAATTTTTCATTATTAAAATATCGTTTAGCAGCTACATGATGAAAAGCACCTGGGACACCTTGAATGGCTATCCGTTGCTCGATATCTGACTCTTCTACTTCTGAAATGGAAATGATTTTCTTTTCTCCAGATTTTAAATTTTTATAATTATTCATTGGATGTAAATATTTTGTTATTAAGTATTAGTAGCTGCATTTTTTTTATTCGCCTAGTCTAAAAGTTTGAAAACGCTTCCAATTCATAAGTGACTTGAAGCCTGCCTGCCGGCAAAGGCAGGTCAACTTGTGAATATTCACCGATTCTATTACAAAAAAAAAGTCCTCTTGCGAGGACTATTGATATTTTATTTTATAATAAAATTGACCAAATGAAAGTCCTCGTTTACGATGCATCGTAAAACCAGAAACCAAAATAAAAATAGAATGCATTGGTTAGGATTTTCATATTCGGTATTTTTTCAGTTAATCATAAAACAAAAAAGAGTTCCTAAAATTTTTCAGGAACTCTTTTTTGAATTAAAACAATATCAGATTGCTCCCTACTTCTTTGTGAAACAGAAATAAAAAAAGCTAAAATAAAATGAATTGTTTTTTATGATTTTCATCTTCTATATTTGATTTATATTACAAACCTAAACTATAATTTGATTTAAAACAAGGGGTAGATTGCTTTTTTCCCTAAAAATCTTAATTATTTTACGATGAGTAAATATATAGACTTTTAAATAAAAAAAGGCTTTAACCCAATTGTTTCAATGGATTAAAGCCTTTTGAATAATATTTTTGTTATGCAAGACCACCTTTAAAACGACCTCATATTTCGGTTTATTATGTTTTATTAAATGTTTTATTAAAATAAGTTCTAGATTTTATTTTTCAACAGAGAGGTGCAGAGATGCAGAGAACTTTTCTTTGAAAAATTTATTAGTAAATCAAATTATCCGCAACTTGAATTAAATATTATCCACATTATAGATCACATCTTTTGCTTTTCTCTAGGGCTTTTCTGCGAAGAGGTCATCTCTTACTCGGTTGATGCAAATACCTTTTTCATTTTTTCCATAATTCCTGCCTCATGTGGATGAGCACTTGTGACTAATAAACTATACGTATCAAATTCACCTCCGTACACTTTCATTTTGGCATTTTCATCTGCTCCTCGTTCCAAAAGGTAACTCGTTATTTCAACTAAATTTAAAGGAATTTTTTGTCTCCACATCTCAACCCCATTGTTGGCGGTGTAATGTAAAAGTGTTGCTTGATGACCATATTTTGATTTTGTAAAAAGGAGCTTGGGAAAATTTGAAATTTGATTTTTCACCATTTCAAAATTTCCTTCCAACAAAGCATTTACAGTTTTTTCAAATTCAAAATCATATTGTAAATCTTCGAGTTGTTCTACTACTTTCCAGTTTTTAAAACCATGTTCATTTGCAATGGCATGGAGGCAATCAGAATAGGTGAGTGAAATATTTTTTAGTTCCTCATTTTTTTTTCCTAAAAAAAAGGAATGGTAATTACTTATTTCTCTTAAAATAGAAGGATGGTTAACTTGAACACCTTCCCACATTTTTTCAGCTACTGCTTTTAGGTGAACATGGATGCTGGGAAAAGATTCTATATCTATTAGGATGCTTTTATAAAATAATTCTAATTCATTGACAATGAGAGGTTTGTAAACTTTCATTTTGATATTGATTAGACTTTTTTTCTGCGGGTAAAACCTGGCAATTATTAGTTCTCATTAAAATATCGGCTCGCATGACGGTTCCAATTATCTTGCATTTGAGTCCCATCAATATAATTATCGCCCTGAATTTCATTAGGTGCATTCTTATATAATTCTAATTGCCATTGAGGATTACTCAGTTCTCCCCTAGCCGTTGAGTGCAACATTCTGTAATCTAATCCTAGTCCTGGAGCATAAAATAAAAACCTCACATTGACTTGACTCGTCATTGGAAAATCATTATAAATCCAAATCTCATATGGAGGTGCGCTAGGATCATTATCCACTTTTATCATATCATCAGGACGACCATATCGGATGTAAGTATATCCCCTATCGGACTCAAATCCATAACCAAATCCAGAATCAAATTGTCGATCAACAGCTTCTGCAACTTTCATAAATGCATTATAAGTGACTTGTGGATTATTAGGATTTTGGTTTATCCAAAAATTAAAAAGGAAACGTTGTTGAACAGTAGAATCTTTTTTTGCGATAGCTGAATTCAATCGTTGCACATCTTGTTTTGGAACTAAAGGTGCAATAGCTTTTAAACTATATCGTAATTCCTGCTGAGTCAGTTTTCCTACAAATTCATCCTTTATTTCAACTGTCTCAACTGCTTCTTCAGGTGCACCATAGAATGGATTACTTCTTTGAAAATCTATTGTTTTTCGAGATAACAATTCTTTTGCTCGGTTTCTTATTTCCACAAAGAGTGTGTAATTCCCTGATTGCAACTTCGCAATATCCATTTGGAGGATCAGTACATTTACAGGTTCAGGTTGCCGTTTTTTATGACCAATTAAAATTGTAGATGCTTTGTTATTTACGACCTGTTCGATACCGTAGGTGACTTGAAATGCATCTTTTATTTTTGTATCTGTATCGTATAGTTCATTATAAAAAATCAATTGAGTTGCATTCCGATTGTAATAATTATGTGGAAGCGGTTCTAAAAAAAAACCATTTTTCACCAATACATGATCTTCTGTTGACGGTTTGACAGATGCTAACAATTGGATATCGGATTGCTCCAGTTGGGTAGGGCTAGATGGGAAATCAATTTTAAAATTTCCTTTATAATGTACTGCGTTTTCTACTTCATTTTTATCTTGAATGGAAACTTCTAGTTCATAGTTTCCATTTTCCAAAGCATATCTTTTTAAGTCTACAAAGTCTTCCATCTGAGTACTGATAGGACTGTTGAGATTGTATTTATCAAATTTTACAATCTCTCCTTTTTGCTTAAACAAAATCACCACCTCGACTTGTGCTTGGGAAAATGTAGTATCTACCGTTTGTAAATAATTCACCGTTTTCCCAACCACAAAGAGATAAACTTCAACATAGTTTTGTTGAGGGCTTTTGAATGTGGCATAAGAAATACTTGCATCCAAGGCTTGACTTGAATTAGATAACAATAAAAAGAAAGCTACCAACTGGAAAATCTTCTTCATCCTAGATTTATTTTTTATAAAAAAACTTGTTACCAAAGTTAGCATAACTTGAAGGGTTTGCCAAGCCATAAGATAGGGAAAAGTCAGGTAGGTTACATGATTGGGTATTGGGTATTGGGTATTGGGAAATATAGAATTTCTATTCCATCACTTCTCAAATAAAACTTTATATCTTTTTGAATTGATCTTCATACTTAGAATTAGAGAATCTGAAACTAATTTTTCGATTTTGTAGTCGATCACTCTACCTATGTCTTGAGTCATTTTCTTTTCTTTTATAGACACAGAATAGGTTCCAGTTTTTTCTTCACCTAAAAGATTGGTCTTTATTTCAGTATTACTTACAAAATCAAAATAAGCACTATCTAATCTTGGGGTAGGAATTTTGTCAACAGTTGCACCTGTCAACACCCATTTTCCAAGCAATAAATTTGGATTAATTTCCTTTGGTTGTGCTGTAGTATTATTTTTAGGTTCATCCACACAGCTTATCCAAAAAAGAGATAATAAAAAAAAAGGAATTATAGCGTTAATTAGTTTCATTGTTTTTGTTTTTTTGACTATATATGTTCCAAAGAGTAACTTATGATTTTATTTAGATTAGTGAATTAGTTACTGATGTTACGCAAAAAAGATATTAATTTAGTTTCGAAAATATATTGATTATTGAACGCTGAGACGCTGAGACACAGAGTTGGTCGAATAACTTATTGGATGTCGCAGAGTATTTTTCCCTGCCTGCGGCAGGCAAGAGCGAAAAATAGAAGCAGAGTCCGCAAAGTCTTTCATCAGGAACACTTTAAATCTCTGCATCTTTGCTCATTTTTATTTTAATAAAAATCCTCTGCGACCTCAATAAGGTATTCGACAACCTCTGTGTCTCAGCGTCTCAGCGTTGAAAAATTCAAAATATTTCGTGCGTAATCTTTTTTGCGTAACATCAGTTAGTTAAAAAGTTAATCAGGTCATATTGTGATCGAAAATATGTGATTCCTTTATTATCAGTTTTATAAAATCACAAATCATCTAAAACCATAATTTTCCACGAATTTACAAAATTATCTTTTTTTCAAATTCATCACAGTAATTTCTGGTAAAATTCCTACTCTTCCGGGATACCCTAAAAATCCAAAACCTCGATTGACATACAAAAATTGCTTACCTTCTTTATACAATCCTGCCCATTGCTTGTAAATATATTTGATCGGGCTCCATTTTATCCAACCTGGGATTTCGAAACCAAATTGCATCCCATGAGTGTGTCCTGAAAACGTGATTTGAATATCTTGAAATTTTTCCAAAACTTCATCCTCCCAATGCGAAGGATCATGTGATAATAATAATTTTAGTTCAGCTCCTTCAGTCCCTTCGTAAGCCTTTTCTAAATTGCCATATTTTGCGAACCTTCCTTTTGCACTATAATTTTCAACTCCAATGATGGCTACTTTTTCGCCGTTGATTTGAATCATCCGATTCCCATTTAAAATCAAATCCCATCCTAAAAGTCGATGAGTACGTTTTAATTTTTCAAAATTTTGAGCTTTAGCTTCTGCACTTTCCCATCGAACATAATCGCCATAATCATGATTGCCTAGTATAGAAAAAATTCCATAACGGGATTTTATTTTATCAAAAACATCAATAAATGGATCCATTTCTCTAGCGATAGAATTGACCAAATCTCCAGTAAAAAAAACCAAATCAGGTTGCTGTTCATTTATCATTTCTATTGCAAGACGGACAGGTTCTTTTCGAGTAAAACTTCCAGAATGAATATCTGAAATTTGAATAATTTTTAGTCCATCTAAAGCTGGTGGCAAATCTGGAATATCAACTGTAGTAGGATAAATTTTATAGCGATATTTGTTTCGCAACATTCCATATAATAAAGTGATAAATGGAAAGGCTCCTACTCCTATTGCAACTTTTGATAACAAAGCTGACCTCCCAAAAGTGAATCCTTGGTAACCAACAATAGATTCATAAATGGATAAAAACATTTGCCCAATATCTCCAAACATTAAAATAAGTATGATGAAAAATTTAGAAAAATAGGTCAGCGTTACGGTAGTTCTGACTAAAGTAAATGTACTTTTTTTCCATTGTTGAGCTGCACCTGTGGCAAAAGCATAAGTCAATCCGATAGCAATAATCGGTATCATCCAATACAAGGTAAACAAAGCAGTTTTTCCTTCTCGAGACCAATCTGCTGACACCGTTACAAATGCTTGGAAGGCATAGTAATCAATGAAAAAAAATAAAAATAGTGCTGGTAAAAATCGCATTATATTTTTTGTTTACTTTTCTATTATTGGCTCGTAAGGACGCAAAGTCAAAACGTTGAAAGTTTGTTTTAAGACACACGGTATTCGACAATTATTAATTTTTCTTAACACGCCTAATTATTAATTATGGTTCTTTGACAAATTCCGTGGTCAGTTAAAAGTCGAAATCAACACTTCCTTCGGTCGTTTTTGCTTCCAACTTTTAACTGACCACGGAATTTGTCAAAGAACGTCAATTATTAATTGCAGCTCTGCTGCCATGTGTCTTTTCGAGTTTTTTTCAAAAAAATGAAAACTAAGTTAAAATAAAAATGGCCTCTCTTTTTTGACCTTACTTAAACGTATTAATTGCCTCATATGTTTACTTTAAAATTCCATAGAAGTAAACTTTTCGACAGACCTTTTTGAAATCAGCATGAAGTAACGATTTACCATATAATTTTATGATATTTACAAAAATTAAAAAACCATCAATCATGGAATATATTCTTATAACTGGAGTTTCTACTGGAATTGGTTACACCTCCACGCAACATCTTTTAGAAAAAGGTTTCTTTGTTTTTGGAAGCGTTCGAAATCAAAAAGATGCACAACGATTGGAAAGTGATTTTGGAGAAAATTTTAAAGCACTTATTTTTGATGTAACCGATGGGAAAGCAATAAATAAGGCGGTTCCTATTGTACAATCAATCGTTGGTAACAATGGTCTTACGGCTTTGGTCAATAATGCAGGAATCGTAGTTTCAGGGCCTATGCAACATGTGCCTATTGAAAAATTAGATCATCAACTCAATGTAAATGTTTTGGGAGTGATGCGAGTGACTCAATCATTTTTACCATTGTTGGGCGCAGAAAAAAATTCCGCTATTTCTCCAGGACGAATTATTCAAATGAGTTCTGTTTCTGGAAAAATTACAGCTCCATTTTTAGGGCCATATGCTGCATCTAAATATGCACTAGAAGCCATCTCAGATGCGTTAAGAAGAGAGCTTTTTATTTTTGGCATCAAGGTTATTATTTTAGAACCTGGCCCAATTAAGACTCCGATTTGGGGAAAAGCAATTGCTACCGATCAGGGTGATTATCAGGATACTGCCTACGGTAAAATTTTACAAAAAAGAAATAAAAGTATTCAGAAAACAGAAGCAAAGGCAATACCCGCAGAGGAAGTCGCAAAAATTGTTTACAAGAGTATTGTTATAAAAAATCCAAAGACTCGATATATCATTGCTAAAAAAGCTTGGACTTATAAAATATTTGATAAATTACCTGATAAAATGGTTGATAATTCTATTACAAAAAACATGAAAAAATTGATTTGATTTTTACCACGAAAACAAATAAACTTAATTAAAAAACATCTTTTAAAAATGAATTTAAAACACCTTTTGCTGACCATAATATTTTCCACCTTTTCTCTCTTTCTATTGGCTCAAGTCGATTATTATGAAGAATTTGAGTTTACTGAAGCTGATACCCTTCGAGGGATGCTTCGACCTGAACGAACTTGTTACGATGTAACCTTTTATGACCTTCAAATTAAAGTAAATATCGAAGACAGATTCATTAGTGGTTATAATGAAATTCACTTTAAAGTTGAAGATGATTTTGACCGACTTCAGATTGATTTATTTAAAAATATGAAAATTAATAAGATAGTTTTTCAAGGAAAAGAATTGGATTACGAAAGATTACATAATGCTGTTTTTATTAATTTTCCAGTACAAAAAAAAGGTACAACAGGCTCATTTAGAGTGTATTATGAAGGTAATCCGATAGCCGCCAAAATGGCTCCTTGGGATGGAGGATTCTCTTGGAAAAAAGATATTAAAGGTAATCCTTGGGTCGCTGTCTCTTGTGAAGGAATTGGCGCAAGTTTGTGGTTTCCCAATAAAGACCATCTCTACGATGAACCCGATAGTGTAAGAATTGGCGCAGCTGTTCCCAATGGTTTGACTTGTATTGCAAACGGAAATTTGGAGAATACATTAAATGAAGGAGACTACACTCGGTACAATTGGAAGGTCTCTTATCCTATCAATAATTATAACATTACACTTAACATAACAGAGTATGCACATTTTTCAGATGTTTATAAAAGTGAAGATGGATCTTCTTTAGCTTTGGATTATTATGTGCTTCCTGAAAATCTAGAAAAGGCAAAAAAACACTTCCAACAAGTTAAGCCGATGTTGGCTTGTTATGAAAAATTGTTTGGAAAATATCCTTTTTGGGAAGATGGTTTTGCCTTAGTAGAAACGCCATATTTGGGTATGGAACATCAAGGCGCTATTGCTTATGGTAACAAATATATGAGAGGTTATCTTGGTGGAATGATCCCAGACGGAATTGATTTTGATTATATCATTATACATGAAGCGGGTCATGAATATTGGGGCAATAGTGTCAGTTGTAAAGACCATGCAGAAATGTGGATTCATGAATCTTTTTGTACCTACACAGAGGCATTATATGTTGAGTGCATGTATGATTATAGCGAAGCGGTACGCTACCTTAACTATCAAAGAAATTTTATAGAAAATAAAAAACCAATCGTAGGTCCATTGGATGTTAACTTTGATGATTTTGGAAGTAGTGACCATTATTATAAAGGTGCATTAATCCTTCAAACTTTAAGAGCAGCATTAAATGATGATGATTTATGGTTTCGGTTAATTAAGGCTATTCATAAAAAATATGAACGCAGTACCGTAACTTCAATAGAGTTAATTGAATTTATTAATAATTATACTAAAAAGGATTGTTCTAAGTTTTTTGAACAATATTTATATCATCCTGGAATTCCTACCTTGATGTATCGGATTGAGCAGAGTGGAAAGGACGTAAAAATGAGTGCAGTTTGGAAATGTGAGACTGATGGATTTAATATGTCTGTTCTTGTTGGTAATGGAGAAAATCAGCAGATGATATATCCTACAACTAGTCGTAAGGATTTTGTTATTAAAAATGTAAATGTGGAAGATTTCAGAGTGGCTGAGGATTTATTTTTGATTGAAAGTGTTCGATTGGATTGAGAATATTCCAAAAATTAAGTTTATAGTATTTTGTCTTTCAGCCGTCGTGTGTAAATACGACTCTCTCGGACGAAAATATTCTAACCCTGACACCGTTTGTAGAATCTCTTCAACTGACCATCGGTGGCGACTAATGCGAGCAACGCCAGAGGAATGCGATTGGTAACGGTTAAGATAGAGCTCCGAACTTTACCTTCTAGGTATTCAGTAGTATATGAAATCATTAAGAAGGCCTATCATTGGATTTGGTTACATCTAGTTTTCTTCAAAATGATGTTTAATAAAATCTAATAATTCGAACCTGCTAACGTCTTAAACTTTATTTCGTGAAGAGTTGTATAAATGTGTATAGGAATGCTGGAAAAGCAAGATTTTGTTGAAAAATGTTTTATCAACTATAAGAAAACCCTCATAACTCATTGAGTTACAAGGGTTTAATACTTTAATTGGCAGCCCGTAGGGGAATCGAACCCCTCTTACCAGGATGAAAACCTGGCGTCCTAGCCGATAGACGAACGGGCCTAAATTTGTTCGTTATTCACTTGGAAATAACGAACAATATTATGCCACACTCGACGCTCTCCGACCGGATCATTTTCCATTACAAATGCTGCTTTTCTTCTAAAGCGATGCAAATATATAACCTTGGTTTATAAAAATCAAATGAATATTTAAGTTTTTTAAAAAAATAATTTCTTTTCGAAAATTCTATCAATTAAAGTACCATTTGAGACATTTCAAATACAATTATGGATTTGTCCAAAACTATTCCCATAAATATTTTCGTTAAATTATGTATGATGTAAAATTATTATTGTTATTTTTACACTAAGTATTTTTATACTTGTTTAGCCTAGCCAACATAATTATAAACCTAATTAAAAAAATTTCGTTACACTTGTAACTTATTCTTAAATCAATAAACATTAATTCAAATGGCAAAAAGAATTGCAATCAATGGGTTCGGCCGAATCGGAAGATTAACACTAAGAAACCTATTAGGAAAAAAAGATATTGAAGTAGTAGCTATCAATGATTTGACTGATAACAAAACGCTTGCACACCTTTTTAAATACGATACTGCTCAAGGTACATTCAAAGGAAAAGTAAGTGCTAGTGATAAACATATTACAATCGGAAATAAAAAGATTGTTGCTCTTACGGAAAGAAACCCTGCAAACCTTCCTTGGAAAAAATTAAAAGTGGATGTGGTTTTGGAATGTACTGGTATTTTTAGAACTGCTGAAAAAGCAGGTCTTCATCTTGAGGCTGGTGCTAAGAAAGTTGTTTTATCGGCTCCTGGAAAAGGAGAAGGAATCCAAACTATTGTTTTAGGAGTAAATGATAAAGAGCTTGATATAAAAAATAATATTTTCTCAAATGCATCCTGCACTACCAACTGTCTTTCTCCAGTTGCAAAAATTTTAAATGACAACTGGGGAATCAAATATGGTTCTGTCAATACTACTCATGGCTTTACAGCTGACCAAAGAATTCAAGATGCGCCACATAGTGACTTAAGAAGAGCTCGTGCTGCTACGGTTAATATTGTACCTACTACGACAGGTGCAGCTGTTGCAACAGGTTTAGTTGTGCCAGAGGTAAGCGGTAAATTGTCTGCAATGGCATTTAGAGTTCCTGTAATCACAGGATCATTAGTGGAAGTAAATGTTGTTTTAGAAAAAAATGTAACCGTAGATGAAGTAAATGCTGTTTTCAAAAAAATGGCAAAAGGGAAAATGAAAGGTGTTTTAGAATACAACGAAGACCCAATTGTTTCGTCTGACATTATTGGAAATAAGCATTCTTCTATTTTTGATAGTCTATTGACTAATGTATTGGGTGGAAATTTTGTAAAAGTGGTAAGCTGGTATGATAACGAGGCTGGTTACTCTGCTAGGTTAGCTGATTTGACTACCAAGATTGCAAAACTTTCTACAACAACCAGAAAGAAAACTGTAAAGAAGGCTACTACTAAAAGAAGAAAGCCTGCTTTAGTTTAAAATATATTTTGAAAAAATAAAAAACACCGTCAGATAGAATTCTTGACGGTGTTTTTTTTATTTTCGCATCTTATTTAAATAGACTTGTTTCATACTCAAATTCTAAAACAATGAATTTAGATTTTAAAAATAAAAAAGTACTGGTACGTGTAGATTTCAATGTACCACTTAATGATAAATTTAAAATTACTGATGACACTCGAATCAAATCAGCATTGCCCACCATCAAAAAAATTCTTAAAGATGGAGGTGCTGTTATCTTGATGTCCCACCTTGGACGGCCTCAAAAAAAATTAAATGAGGACGGTTCTATCAATGTCAAAAAATTCACTCTTGAACATTTGGTAAAACATCTTTCTACTAAATTAAAAGTGAAAGTAAAGTTTTGTAAAGAGACTGTTGGAAAAGAGGCAACCAAAGCTGCTAAGTCTTTAAAAAAAGGAGAAGTTCTTTTGTTGGAAAATACTCGATTCAATAAAGGCGAAACTAAAGGTGATACAAAATTGGCAAAAGAAATGTCAAAACATGGAGACCTTTATGTTAATGATGCATTTGGTACAGCACATCGGGAACATGCTTCAACTGCGACTGTTGCTAAGTATTTTAAAAAATCTGAAAAATCAGCAGGTCTTTTGTTACAAAAAGAAATTGAAAATGCGAATCGGGTTTTAAATAATCCTGCAAGACCTGTAACTGCTATTGTAGGAGGTGCAAAGGTTTCGGATAAAATCATGCTTCTTGAAAAACTAATGAACCTTGCTAACAATATTATTATCGGAGGTGGAATGGCTTATACTTTTATCAAAGCCAAAGGTGGTTTAACTGGAAACTCACTTGTGGAGGAAGACAAAGTAAAACTTGCAAGTCGGTTGTTAGCAAAAGCTAAAAAGAAAGGAGTGAAAATTTACCTACCTAAAGATTCAATCATCGCAGATGCTTTTTCAGACAAGGCTAAAAAGGATACGGTCTATTCCATGCGGATACGAAAAGGATGGATGGGATTAGATGTTGGGCCAAAAGCTCAAAAAGAATTTGCAGCCGTAATCGAAAAATCAAAAACCATTTTATGGAATGGGCCTATGGGCGTTTTTGAAATGAAACCTTATGCAAAGGGAACAATGGCAATTGCAAAAGCTGTGGCAAAGGCGACTTCAAAAGGTGCTTTTTCATTAGTGGGTGGTGGAGACTCTGTTGCTGCGGTCAATCAAATGGGATTATCTGACAAAGTAAGTTATGTATCTACTGGCGGAGGAGCAATGTTAGAATTCTTGGAAGGAAAAGAATTGCCAGGAATAAAAGCGATTAATTGATAACGTTGAACTGTGAACTGTGAATAAAAAATGGTGAGTCTTTAATTTATGATTATTTTAAAATAATAAAAATCACAAAATTAAGAACTCACCATTATTGATTAACCGTTCACCGTTATCAGTTCACAGCTAAACTCTATCTGCATACATTTTATCATAATACTTTTGGTAACTTCCTGAAGTAACATTTTCCATCCACTTCTCATTTTTCAAGTACCATTGTACAGTCAAGCGCAAACCTTCTTCCGACTGGATAGAAGGCTCCCACCCTAGTTCATTTTTGATTTTTGTAGCATCAATTGCATATCGTTTATCATGGCCTGGGCGATCTTTAACGAAGTGAATCAATTCTTTAGAACTTCCTTTTGGTCGTCCCAATTCATCATCAACGATATCGCAAAGCACATGAATCAAGTCAATATTTTGCCATTCATTATTTCCTCCAATATTATACGTTTCACCATTTTTACCTTTATGATAAATGACATCAATCGCAGTTGCATGATCCATTACCCATAACCAATCTCTGGTATACTTTCCATCTCCGTAAACAGGAAGAGCTTTGTTATTCTTAATGTTATTGATAAAAAGTGGCAATAATTTTTCTGGAAATTGATTAGGGCCATAATTGTTAGAACAATTAGAAACTACGATAGGCATTCCATAAGTATGATGGTAAGCTCTTACTAAATGATCAGAACTTGCCTTACTTGATGAATACGGAGAACGAGGATCATAAGAAGTTTCTTCAGTAAAAAATCCAGTTTCACCTAACGAACCATATACCTCATCAGTAGAAACATGATAGAATAATTTACCTTCAAAATCTTTCCAACTATGACGAGCCGCATTCAATAAGTTGACCGTGCCGATAATATTAGTTTTGATAAATGCCATCGGATCTTCAATCGAACGATCCACATGTGATTCAGCAGCAAGGTGGATAACACCATCAAAATTATATTTTTCAAATAAACCATTTAAAAATTCAGCATCAACAATATCTCCTTTTTCAAAGCTATAATTCGGAGCTGAATCCACATCGCTTAGGTTTTCTAAATTTCCAGCATAGGTCAATAAATCCAAATTAACAATATGATAAGTTGGATATTTGTTAACCATTAGTCGAATCAAATGAGAGCCAATAAAACCTGCTCCCCCGGTTACTAAAATTGTTTTTTCAAATGACATAACTTCTTTTATTTTGATTTAAGTTAGAAATTAATTATCAATTAAACTGATAAAATATCAATTGAATTATGCATTAACTTTTACAACAGTTTTAAAATATTCAAAAGTTTTTCGCATTCCTTCTTCTCGAGAAACTTTTGGTTCCCAACCTAAAATTTGTTTTGCACGAGTAATGTTAGGTCTTCTTTTCTTTGGATCATCCTGTGGTAATGGATGGTAAGTCAAAGTAGCTTCTGGATTTCCAACCATTGCTAAAACTTCCTCTGCAAATTCAGTCATTGTAATTTCGTGAGGATTTCCAACATTAACTGGTTGCGTATAATCACTCATTAACAATCTGTAAATTCCTTCAATCAAATCATCAACATAGCAGAAAGAACGAGTCTGAGTACCGTCTCCAAAAATGGTTAACCCTTCTCCTCTAATAGCTTGTGAAAAGAATGCAGGCATTACTCGCCCATCATCAACTCTCATTCGAGGCCCATAAGTATTGAAAATTCTAACAATTCGAGTTTCTACACCGTGGAAAGTATGGTAAGCCATCGTGATTGCTTCTTGAAATCTTTTCGCCTCGTCATAAACTCCTCTTGGGCCAATTGGATTTACATTACCCCAATACTCTTCTGTTTGAGGATGCTCCAATGGATCTCCATAAACTTCAGAAGTAGATGCAATTAATAATCGTGCTCCTTTTGCTTTAGCAAGACCACATAAATTATGAGTACCCAAAGCTCCTACTTTCATAGTTTGAATTGGCATTTTTAAATAATCAATAGGACTTGCAGGAGAAGCGAAATGAAGGATATAATCTAGGTTACCAGGTACATGAACAAATTTAGAAACATCATGATTATAAAATTCAAAATTTTTCTCAGGAAAAAGATGAGCTAAATTCTCGATGTTTCCTGTAATCAAATTATCCATACCAACTACATGGAATCCTTCTGCCATAAATCGATCACAAAGGTGAGATCCTAAAAATCCGGCAGCTCCGGTGATGAGTACTTTTTTCAATTTAAATGTATTTTTAGATGAATTAAATGGTGTTTAATTATATACAAGTGACAGCTAAATCATCGCCTCAAATAAGTCGAATAATTTACTGTAAAATAATCTATTACTAAATCATTTGGTACAATAAAAAATCAAGGAAGGCTTTGGAATAACTGTAATTTCTCAGGTAGATTGTTGTTACTGTTTTGGAACGAAAAATACAGATTAGAGTTGCATTTTGAAGGATAATGATTTGCTTATAAAAGCGGGGTAATTTTTAGTTTATCCTATTTTTGTGGTGCAAATATATGTAATTATTAATTATTTTTTCAAAAAATCTTATCCACCTCATTTCTCTTTATTTTCAAGCCTTTTGAGTTCTAAATATATTTATGTTGCTTATCAAAATAGTGATTAAGTTATTGGTTATTGAGTTATTTCGAATAACATTAGGTTCTTAGTTTGGGAGTGTTCATGAATGTGTGTCTTTGAGCTTGTTCTTCTTAGCCGTCAGATGTAAATCCGACGGCTAAGAAGAACAAGCTCAAAGACACCGTTAAATAAACACCCCCTTAGTTTTTTGACCAATAACCTAAC
>CAKZSH010000027.1 GCA_937918905.1 uncultured Saprospiraceae bacterium | reverse complement strand
TTCAAATCAATCACCTCAATCTTCCCAATCAAATATCTTTTCCGAGTGATGTCTTCCCGTTTTTCAGAAATCTCATATGCACGATAAGCCAAATCCACTTGATCCTTTACCATATCAAATTGCTGAACATGTAGTAAAACTTCTCTTTCAAAATTGATTCGATCTTGCTCCACATCCATGACAGTAAATTCTTTTTTTACTTCTGCAATTTTCATTTTAGACTTTGCTTTTCCCCAATCCGCTATAGGAATATTCAATCGAACAGCCACCTCTTCTCTATCCAATGGTTTTTTATATGCATCGCCAAATGTTTCTGAAGTTTGAGAAAGTCCAATCAATCCTGTAATACTTGCATTCAACCCTGAATTACTTTTTGCAAAAGCCACTTCCATATCCGCTTCCATTAATCTTCTTTGTAATTCAATAGACTTGCTTCGATTCTTTTTAGCTTGTTCCAATGCTTGACTTGCATCCACTACAAAATTTGGCAAATCATCAGGAGGTGTTAATTCAAAACTCACTACCTCTTTTATCCCTAAAAAATTCCGCAACTGTTCCGTACTCGTTTGATTTTCTAACATTGCTCTTGCAAGTGCCGCCTCCGCATTTCTTACACTTAATTCTATTTGCAATAAATCCGTTTCTGCAATTCGACCTACACTATATCTTCCTTGTGCCACATTGTACAAAGTATCAGCGTTAGATTTGTTAATCTCATTTGTTCGAACATTAATTTGAGCAATGTATACATCAAAAAACAACTCTGTAGTTCTCATCGCAATCTCTTCCATTTCCTCCACATATTCTTTAGTCGCTTGATTGTACATCATGGGTTGGATTTTTTTATTCCACTTCATTTCATTGAATCCAAAAAGCGGTTGTTGAAATCCTACATAAATTGGAGTAGAAAAAAAATCAGATGAACTCGGATTCGCATCTGTTTCGAAGTTAAAATAATATTGCAAACCTGTACCTGCAAAAATACGCCCACCCGTCCTAGGAATACTTTGACTTAGGGAAACGTCAAACGAAGAATTCATTGCCGTCTGTCGTAAAAACACACTTCTTCCTGTTGGTGTCAAAAATGGAACAGGCGATCGCTTCAAATCTATAGGCGTCAAATTCAAATCAACCTGCGGTTTGAAGTCTGCTAAAAAAGATTGGTAACTCCAATAGTCCGTAGCTAGTCGAGTTTTTGCTAACAATACATTTGGAGCATCACTTTGAGCCAAAGCAATCACATCGGAAAGCCCAAGTTGGAGTTGTTTGGTTTGGGAAAAAACAATGCTATTACAAAATAGTAAAAAAATAAGAAGCCCCCTGGCCCATATGGCAGGCGCGCTAGGCTTTTTGAATATCGAATATCGAACAAGGAACAAGGAATTTCGAAGTATGACGAATAATTTTGAAAACCAGAACTCACCATTATTCGTCATACTTCGAAATTCCTTGTTCCTTGTTCGATATTCGATATTCGAAAGAGCTGGTGCGCTTGCCTTGCCCCTGCCCCCTAAAGGGGAGGAACAGTATCTTAAATAAGTAGCTAGCTGTTTTAAATTGAAAGAAGTGAAATTCATAATTATGTTTTTCGAAAAAATAATTCCCTAATATACAATTGGAATTAAATCATGTTTTTTAAAAGAAAAAATCAATTACAAAGGGGAAGCCAAAACTCTCCCGAAATTTCGGGAGTCAGGGGTTAATCCGTCCTCAACGCCTTAATAGGATCTTGCCGTGCTGCTTTTTGTGCAGGAAAAATTCCAAAAATCAATCCTACAGAAACCGAAACCAAAAACGACAAAACCACCGCCCACATTGGAATAATGGTAGGAATATCATAATTCGCAGCAATGAATTTAGAAGCTCCCACACCCAATACCACTCCAATGATTCCACCTATCAAACTGATAAAAATAGCTTCAAATAAAAACTGATAAACAATATCATCACGAGTCGCACCCAATGAACGACGTACTCCTATTTCTTTAATTCGCTCCATCACCGTAGCCAACATGATATTCATAATTCCAATCCCTCCTACCAGTAATGAAATACCTGCAATAAATGCCAATACATTATTCCATGTCTCTTGACTCTCCTGTTGCGCTTCTAATTCTTTTTCAGGAACTCTGATTTCGTAGTCCACAATTTTATGTCTACGTTTTAATATTTTCCCAACCAAATCACGAGTCGCTAAAATTTTATCTGCATCTTTCACTCGAAGAATTACTTTATCCAATTGATGATAATTTTCATTTTTTTCTCCTTCATCCCAATCGCCTCGTTTGATATCACTACGTGTAACCAAAGCTCTATTTTTAAATCTCAACAAAGCCGTCGAAATAGGAATGTACACATCCGAATTATAATCTCGAATTCCTAAACTCTCCAAATCTTCCTCCGAAGCATTCCGTCGTTCCAATACTCCAATGATATCCAACCAAGTGTTTCCACATTTGATTTTTTTCCCAATCGGATTTTCATCATTAAAAAATTTACGTTGAATACTTTTTCCAATTACACATACTGGCTTTCCTTTTTCAATATGTTGATTATGAAAAAAACTACCGTCAGCTACGTCTAAATTATTGAGTTCAAAAAAAGCATTGGTGACTCCAATACATTTTGCTTTTTCGAGTTTTGCGGATTGAATGATGGTGGTTTTTATTTCAATTTCAGGACTTGCTCGATCTACAGTAGGTAAGATTTTCATCATCGCTTTTATATCTTCAACCGTCAAGCCCGGTGACCATTTTACTTTTTCTTCACCATTGCCTGCCTGTTGCGCATCATCTTCAGGGGAAGGAATGATAGATGTAATTACAATGTTATTGGTTCCAATCAATTTCATTTGTTCCAAAATAGATTGCTTTGCACCTGTACCAATTGCCAACATGGTAATCACCGCAGCGACTCCAAAAATAATTCCCAAAGCTGTAAGGAAAGCTCGAAGCTGATTGGAAAATACGCCTTCGAGTGCGAGGTAAAAGTTGAATAATATTCTTTGCACGTCGTTTTCTTTTTTTATTAATAAAAGATGGATTTTTACCACGGAGGCATGGAGGAGGGACACAGAGGTGTGGAGTAAGACCTCTAAAACTCCGTGTCCCTTCTCCATGCCTCCGTGGTAAAATCCGATTCTAATTAATGATGATAAATCCACCACTGCCTCCGCCATCACTTTCCGTCACCTCATCATCTTTCATATTTTTCAACTTTTCTTTCATTTTAGCTTGCCGTTCTTCACGTTCAGCAATCTGTTTTCGTTTGATTTGTTCTTTGATACTTTCATCGACTGCTACAAATTTCAGGTCATCAGCGTTGTCAGGCATACTCAACCAATAGGTGTCCCCTTCCTTTAAACCATGATCGACTATCACCTCGTCGTTATTTGAAATACCCGTAATCACTTCTTGTTTGACTAATTTCCCATCTCTTTCCAAAAACACATAAGACAAACTATCGCTATGCAATGCTTCCATCGGAATTGAAAGTACATTGTTATAAATGTCTGTGATAATCTCATTTGAAGTCGTCATGGCTGGTCGAAGGATAGAATCCATCTCATTAACTTGTACCGTTACCTCAAAAACTTTTGCATCATAATTTCGAAGTTGTTCTCCGATATTTGCAACTGTAATCACCGACCCTGTATATTCTTTATCTGGAAATGCATCAACTTTGACTTTTACATCTTGCCCTTTTTTCACTCGACTAATATCTACTTCATTGACAAAAGTTTTCGAAACCATATCCGTCAAGTCAGGCAACTCTGCAACAATTGGATTCCAAACACTCACTTGCGAACCAGTCGTAACTTTTCCATTCCAATTACGATAATAAATGACCATTCCATTTTTAGGAGCTTTGATCGTGAGTTCATCTCCTAATTTTAAATATCGATCTCGCTTGGCTTCATTTTGTTTTAGCGAAGCTTGAATTTCAGAAATTTGAGCTTCAGATTTTTCTTTAGTTAATTCATATTTACTGAGGAGTTGGTTGTAATCTCTTTCGGTTCGTTGGAGTTCGATTTGAACCTTTTGGATGACCATTGGAGCTTCATATTTACTTTGCTCTACTTCGAGTTGTTTTTCTTGTTTGGAAAAATTCAAATTGATGAGTTGGTCTCGGATCGCTCTTAATTCAATGGCCGTATCAATTTCCGTTTGAGCCAATTGTGTTTCGATTTTTTCCACCTCTGTTTGAATGTCTTTTAATTTAGTATCCAATTCCGAACGATCTAATTTTGCTACATAATCGCCCTCTGCTACTATCGTCCCTTCAGGTACCATATCAGAAATCGTCAACTGATAAATGTTGGCTTGACGCAAACCTTGAGGGCCTCTAATCTTTTCAGAACGCTTAGCTTTAAGTTCTCCAGTAGCGGTGGCTTTTACCATAAAATCTCCTAGCTCAACTGTTTTTTTGATAACATTGGATTGTTCGGAAGAGGCATCTCCTCCCGAAAAATAATAGGCGGCTCCACAAAGTGCAAGAATTACAATAGGAATGATAATCTTAAGGTTGGACATAGATAGCTTGTTTTAGTTCTGGTTGTTTTGTTAAAATAATAGACAGTTTTTTCTTTATCAACGTTGCATCGTGCATGCTCAGTTGGTTTCCTCCGTTTTAATTTTTTAATTAATGAGAACGGTAAAATAGGAAAAGTTTTTTGACTCTTTTAATTAAAACCATGATTAACAGGCTCTTAACAAGGGGATAATGCATTTTTGCTAAATGGTTACATATGCAGCTTTAAAGTAAGACGACTTTTCAAGTCGTTCCGTTATAAAACAATATTATTCGGAAAATATTTTAGGAAAGAAAGTGAGGTTTGTGCTGTAATGGAATGATTTAAGTTTTGTGTTGTAATGAAACGATTTACCTTAATTTGTGCTATAACGGAACGACTTAAAAAGTCGTCTTACTTTAAAGCTGCGTTGAAAATATCTATTCATAAGAGGTCATAATAAAAACAGGTCAGGGAATTATTTTCACAAATTTGAAAATAATTCCCTGACCTTTCTTAAAAAAATATATTTATTGAATAACAACAAGTATCCCTCGAAGGGAAAACCAAAACTCTCCCGAAGTTTCAGGATTCGGGGGCTTACAGCGTCTTCAAATACTCAATCAAGTTCGTCCTTTCCTCATCCGTCAAGTCATCTCCATAAGTATGACCTTGATTACCATAACCAGGCAAAGTTGAATCATAAACAATTTTACTACCACTAACTGTTTCCTCTGTATAAATCCAACCAACCTTCTCCGTATCATAATCAGCAGCAGAAGTACCATAGCTACGTTTCCATTTTTCAGGACGATTCTCACTATTGAGTACATCCTCCAATGTCGGAACAGAACCATTATGAAAGTAAGGAGCCGTTGCCCAAATACCATCTAAAGGTGGTGCCATGTATCCGCTTTCAGGTTTCAGGTAAGCAGCATTTGCACCTTTGCTAAACCAACTAGTGTTATACCAATCTACAAAAAACGCATATGAAAAATTACTTCTTGTCAAAAGTGGATCAGTTCCTACCTCATCCAATGAAACCAATAAATTAGGATAAGATTCATCCACTCCATAAGTACCATGACAAGTTGCACACTTGATATTAAATAATTCTTGACCAATTGCAACTCGATTTGGGTCAATCTCCTTAGGATATTTAGGTGCTTGTAATGAAAAAATATAAGCTAATACATCATCAAAATTATTGTCAATTTCTCTTGCCTTCGTAGAATCCGAAACGGTCAATCCATTCGAAGCAATCATCACTCTTGCAAAATCTCCACGACCAACTCCAGTTGAGAACATTGCGTTTTTCTTTTTCAATAACCACCATGCAGGAACATCTGCAGGTATCACTTCATCTGGGATAGGAAGTTGTTGTTGACCCAACCAAGTCAAGTCATGTTTATTAATATATGCTGAAAGTGTTACCGCCAATTTGTCGGCAGGACTCACTCCTTTGACATCGGTAACTACATGATCTGCAACTGCTTGAAGCCCTCGACTATATGGTTCGTATGCTTCCCACTCTGGAGAATTTGGTCCATATAATGCTTTGATGGTTTGATCTACCAAAGTAACTGTCCCAGCTTGATTTTGAGTGTAATCTTCAATTGCATTTCCTAAACCAATGACGACTTCGCCGTTGATTTTTTGGGAATGACAAACCAAGCAATTGGACGTAACTACTCTTACACCGTTAGGTGCATCTACAGCTGTATGGGTATATTTAATATTAGCATTATCACCTGTTCGATTTAATCTATTGGAGCCCGTACCTGCATAATTGAGATAAAGATCATAAGGTGCTCCACTATCCAAATAGTCTCCATAGACTAGATAATTGAATCCTGCTTCAGGATCTCCATCTCTTTGAATTGACGGTGGAATATGCTTGAGTGGTTCTATGGGTGGTGTAACTGGCGGTTCGACAATTACGACTGGGTCTGTGTCAGGTATCACTTCATCTTTTTTACAAGCTGAAAATGCAATTAATAACACAAAAAAGAAAAGTGCGGTTTTTGAAATTCTCTGAGTCATGGTTTAAATTGTTGGACTCAGGATGTAGGAGGGAATGATCCTGTCACGTATAAAAATTATGTTGTACTTACTTGTAAGGAAAAATTAAAAAGGAGGATTTACTCTTTGATTGTGACGTTGCAATTTTTTAGCCAAAGTAGTATTTTAGGGACCAAGAAATAAATAATCTCCCCACCTGACGGCTTCTTTTTCTCTTTGACTTCATGAAAAAAAGAACCTTGTCATATAGGTAGGTTATTTAATTCCTAGTCCCTAAGAATATTTTTTTTCAAAACACCCAAAATATGGTATTTATAAAAAAGAAAAATATTAATTTGTAACTGACTGATTAATAGTAAGATAGGATGGCTTGAAACTGTTTTTTGAGGCGTTTTGAAAGATTTGACCTGTTTCTTTTATTGTTTGTTCGAGAGAAATATATTGATGGTTAAATGTGTCAATAGATTTTTTATTCTCATATATCCAAGTTCGAAAGGAGTTTTGAACCGTTTCTTTGGTAACGATAGCGGAGCTTCCAGTTAATCTTGAACGCAACCATTCTACTCTCCAAGCCAAGCCTCCAAGTATGGGATTCAGAGCAATCGTTGGACGACTTTTATTTAAAGAATCTGCAATGGTATCGAATATTTTTTGATAGGACCAGTTTTCTCCTATGGCCAAAAATCGTTCTCCATGCACCTCTCGTTCCATCATTTCTATCATTAATTGACTCACATCTCTGACATCAACAAAAGCATTCCCTCCTTTCCCATAAAACTTATTTCCCTTCCACATTTTCATAAAAAAACTAGCAGAACCTTCTTCCCAAAATCCAGCCCCTAGAATAATTCCTGGATTGATAACTACGGCTTTTAATCCCTCTGCTACCCCACGCCAAACTTCTTGCTCTGCTAAATATTTTGAAATACCATATTCAGAATTATAATCACTTCTTTCCCACTTCGTTTTTTCAGTAATTTTTTTTATTTTTTTTCTCCGACCTATTGCTGCTGTCGAACTAACATGTACTAATTTTTCTACACCATTTTCCAACGCAAGGTTTACAATATTGGCAGTTCCTTCAACATTAACTTGGTGCATTTTTTTGCGATGCTTAGATTCAAAAGAAACCATTGCTGCAACATGATAAATTTGCTGAACACCTTCCATCGCTTTTCCTAGTCCAATCACATCTAAAATATCACATTCGATCCAATGGATTTTATCTTTTATTTCTTCTACCAAATCCATTCTACTCGAAGGTCGTCGAATTGCATGTATATTGTTATAACCTTTATGTACCAAATACCGCAAAAGGTATGATCCCAAAAATCCAGTTCCGCCTGTTACTAATATTTTCATAGAATGAATTTGAATATCGAACAATAGAACAAGGAATTAAGATTTAAGAAGTTTTACGAATAACGGTGAATACGGTAGCTCGTCAAAACTTCTTAAATCTTAATTCCTTGTTCTATTGTTCGATATTCTGTTAAATCAATGTCTGTATTTTTCGATATTCAAATAGAAACTGGAGCCGCATAAATCGCTCCCCCAATAGTATCTCTTCGCGCCCCAGTAACACTCGCCATACAATTTGGAATATTTTCCATTCTCAATACTCCAAGTAATGCCATCAAAGCTGCCTCTTTAAATTGAATAATTTCCTTAGAAGGAATTACAATTTCAAGATTTATTTTTTCCGAAAAAAGTGTTTGCATTCGTTGCATCAAAAATGAATTAAAAACGCCACCGCCAGTTGCTAACATCTGATATTTTTCTTTTTTAAGTCCTTCATTTTCAATGATTTGCAATACGGATAAAACAGTTTGTTCCGCCAATTGTTCGCAACCTGTTCGAAGTCGATTTTCAATAGAGGCAGGATAGGCCAAAAATGGTTTTACCAAATGATTGCCTACCCATTGATTGTCTAATGACTTTGGATATTTTAGGGAAAAATATTCTATGGAATTTATTTCTTGTAACAATTCATTTTCAATTTCTCCCGACGCTGCTAATTTTCCATCTTCATCATATTCCATGTCCGCTAAGTTAGCCAAACGATTAAAAATCTGATTGGCTCCTCCAATGTCGAACGCAATCATTTTTCCATTCGCATTGCAACTCACATTAGCGATGCCTCCTATGTTTAAATAAAAATCATAATCACCAAAAAGATATTTATCCGCAGCAGGAGCCAAAGGTGTGCCCTCTCCATCAATAGCAATATCCTGGGTTCTAAAATCAGAAATAACAGTATGCCCCGTGACTGCTGCAAGGGCAGCACCATCTCCAATTTGGGCAGTCATTCTTTTATCAGGATAATGAAAAATGGTATGACCGTGTGAAGCAATAAAGTCAGGTTCGATTTTATGTTTGGTAATAAATTGGTTGACTAACTCTCCCATGTAGTGTCCAAAATAAGCATGCGTTTGTGCATAAGCCAAAGCATTTTGAGCAGGCAAATGCGCTAATCGACTTTGCCACATTTCAGAAAAAGGAAGCGTCTCGGCTTGTAATATTTTCCAATCGGAAATATTCTCATTTTCTAAATTGAATTCGCAAAATGCAATATCCAATCCATCCAATGAACTG
>CAKZSH010000026.1 GCA_937918905.1 uncultured Saprospiraceae bacterium | reverse complement strand
CTCTGCATCTTTGCTCATTTTTATTTTAATAAAAATCCTCTGCGCGCTCAATAAGGTATTCGACAAACTCTGTGTCTCAGCGTCTCAGCGTTGAAAAATTCAAAATATTTCGTGCGTAATCTTTTTTGCGTAACATCAGTTATGAATAATTATGAACAAGAACTTAAATTCATTTAGAATCCATTTAATCAAGTAACCCCCAATTTCAATTACAGGTTGCGTAAAAACGTGATAGTCAACAATGTAGATAACCTCCCAAATAAAAATTAGCGGTTACAAATCATCAAGAGAGGCAATCCCCAACTGAATCATATTATTTTTCAAATCATCCATTAAAATTTCAACCGCATGATCCCCACCATATTTTCCAAGTGCAGCTACTCCATAAATAAATGCTCTGCCTAACAATACAAATTCAGCCCCCAAAGACAAAGCTCTCATAATATCCAAACCAGTTCGAATACCGCTATCAAAAATAATTGCAGTTTTTCCTTTGACATTTTTTACAATTTCTGGAAGGGCTTCAATTGCAGTAGGCGCACCATCAAATTGGCGACCTCCATGATTGGACACTACAATTCCATCCATTCCTATCTTCACCGCTTCATTTGCATCTTCAGGATGTAACAATCCTTTTACAATAATATTACCTTTCCAATCATCTCTCAATTCTTTACAATATTCCCATGAAAGTGTACCACCTAATTCTTTCGCTACAAACTCTCCAACAGACTTCATCGACTTAAATTCTGAATAAGTAGCCACCGTTCTTAATTTTGGAAAACCTCTTCGCAACGTCGGAATCGTCCAATGCGGATGTATAATCCCTTCCCAAATAAACTTAGCAGTTATTTTGGGAGGGGCACTCAATCCTGCTCGTCGAGTCCGCTCTCTCCTACTTGGAATGGGCACATCGGCAGTCACCAACAAAGTACGAAAACCTGAATCCCATGCTCTTTTTAAAAGTGATTTTCTAAGTTCTTTATTTCTAGGTGGGTATAATTGAAACCATCCCATATTATTGACATGCGGGCCAACTGCTTCGGGAGTTTCAGTTGCAACTGTACTGAGCGAATATGGAATTTGATATTTATTAGCTGTCTTTGCTAGAATGATTTCTGCTTGTGGATACATCAATCCACTTAAACCTATTGGAGCAATTCCAAATGGAGCATTATAAGTTTGTCCTAAAAAGTTGGTTTGAATATTAGGCGTAATTTCTCCTTTGCAAAACTTAGGTGTAAGAGTAATGTTATCAAAAGAAGTTAAATTCTTTTTTGTCAAAGATTCAACTCCTGTTCCCGATTGTAAATATTCCCAAGCAACAAATGGAATCATTTTTTTTGCCTTTGTCTCAAGGTCTTGAATTGCTGGAAATTTATTAAAAAAATCCATTTTCTTTTTTTCGTAACTCATTATTTTAAATTGAATGTTTGTAACTATTCTGCATTGGTTTCATACGAGTCAAGGTCTGACTTGCAAAGTCAGGCTTTGACTTATGAGAAAATCAATAGAAATCAAGGCTTGACTTTTCAAGTCAAACGTTGACTCGCGTTCAGTCAATACTAAAAAGTTTCAAATATTTTTACAAAAAAAATAAAACCCAATACCTATTCAAAAAAGTATTGGGTTTTAAAATATTTAGTATTTTGAGTTTATTCGACATTGGATTTTCAAGAGTCAAGGTTTATTAAAAAATCAAGCCTTGACTTCTATAGAGGTTCTCATAAGTCAAAGCCTGACTTTGCAAGTCAGACCTTGACTCGTGTTCTGCCAATGCCAAAAATTTGTTTAGACAAAAGTGTATCCATGTTTCTTCAAAGGAAGCGAACGAATTCTTTCTCCTGTTGCTGCAAAAATTGCATTTGCAATAGCTGGAGCGGCCGGTGGTGTTGCAGGTTCTCCTACTCCTCCAGGATACTCATCTACATCCATGATATGAACGACAATTGTTGGAGCGACATCCATTCGAACCATCTCATATTGAGGGAAATTATATTGTTCTACTTCTCCATTTTTAAAAGTAATTTCACCATACAATGCAGCTGACAATCCGAAAATAATTCCGCTTTGCATTTGCGCTTCTACAGTATCTGGATTTACCACTCGACCACAATCAATCACACAATAAAATTTGTCAATGCTGATTTGCTTATCACCCAATTTGGTAATTTCAGCAACTTGACCTACGATGGAACCAAAGGACTCACAAAGTGCAATTCCTCTAAATTTATTTTCGCCCAATGGTTGATTCCAATTACTTATTTCAGCAACTTTATTCAACACATTTTTATATCGAGTATCTTTAATCAAATTTTTCCGAAACTCAAATGGATCTTTTCTTGCAGCATGAGCACATTCATCCATAAAGCTTTCTGTAAAAAATCCATTTTGAGAACTTCCTACACTACGCCAGTTTCCAACTTGAATAGGTGCTTCGATTTGCCCAAAAGCCATTTTCATATTTTCCATTTCATATGGAAGTTCAGCAGCGCCTTCAGGAGATGATTTGTCTTTTTTAGGTGGGTCAGCAAAAGCAGGTTTTATTCTCATAATAGAACTATACCCTACTGATTGTAATGCAGCTTTATGTTCCCACGCTTCAATTTTTTCTCCATTTAATTTTGCTCGAAATTTACTTTTTACGTAAGGTCGATACATTTCATGGCGGATGTCTTCTTCTCGTGTATAAACTAATTGAATTGGAGTTCCTTCCATTTCTTTAGCGACGTAGGTAGCATTTAATATCATATCAATCTCTGCACGTCTACCAAATCCACCTCCCAAATATTTTACATTAACTTTTATTTTTTCATAAGCAGTTCCTGCAACGGCAGACACTCCGTCAGCCATAATTGAACTTCCTTGATGTCCACACCAAATTTCAGCTTCTTCTCCCTTGACCAAAACAGTACAATTGATGGGCTCCATACAGGCATGTGCTAAGTACGGTACATCGTAAGTAGCTTCGATAACATTCTCTGCTTCATCTAAAATTTTGGTAGCATTACCTTTATCTTTTGGAGTTGCAATTATCTTGTTATCAATTACATTTTGCGCTTGAGCATCTATGTCAGCCGATGATAAAGTTTTGTTGCCCGTCTCTTCCAAATCCAAAGCGACTGTTGCATTTTTAGCTCTCCAAGTATTATCAGCCACAACGACAACCCCTCTACCATCGGGGAGTAACACTACTTTTTTCACGCCTTTCATTCCTTCTATTTGAGAAAGATTTTTGATAGAAGTAATTGCTCCATCATGATACGTAGCATGACGAATCACTCCATACAAAATTCCATCAAGACGTACATCCAAACCAAATTCCGCAGTTCCATTTACCTTTTCAGGAATGTCCAATCGTTGAATAGGTTTACCTAAAAGTTTCCAATCTTTTTTAGGTTTTAATTCAGGTACTTTATCCAATTTAATTTGAGCAGCAGCATTCGCTAATTCACCATAAGTTAATTTTTCATTATTGGACTTATTGATGACATGTGCATTTTCAGCATAACATTGGCTTTTATCTACGCCCCATTTTGAAGCGGCAGCTTGAATCAACGTTTCTCTAGCGGATGCTCCCATTGAGCGTAACAAGTCATAAGCATCTGGAATTGATGTACTTCCACCTGTTGCTACTAACGGTAGGAAGGTGGCAATTTTTTCCATAAAACTTAAACTACTATAAATGTCTCGTGGACCTCCTCCTAATAACATGGTATTGGCATAGGCTGGTTCAGGTTGAGGAGAAACCAATTGGATTCTTGACATGTCTACTTCCAACTCTTCTGCAATTAACATCGGTAAAGAAGTAGAAACACCTTGTCCCATTTCTGCCCTAGGCATTGCTAAAGTAATCATATTGTCAGGTGAAATTCGAATCCATGCATTTAGCGATTCTCCTTCACCAAATCCTTTTCCAGAAAAACGATTGGCATTACGAGATAAATAAATATTCCCACCCACTCCAACGACTAAGCCTAATCCCGCTAATCCACCAATTCCGATAAATGCACGACGTGACCATTTACCTCTTTTTTTCTTTTTATTATTTTCCGACATGATATTATTTCTTTTGAATAATGAATAGATGAAGATGAATTAATCCAACAAATCTGTTTTCTCTGCCTTCCATTTTGCAGCAGAATGAATTGCTGCTCTGATCCGATTATAAGTTCCACATCGGCAGATGTTGGTCATTTTATTATTAATATCTTCATCCGTTGGATTTGGAATTTCATTGAGTAAGGCTTCGGCTGCTACAATCATTCCTGATTGGCAATATCCACATTGAGGGACCTGATGCTCAATCCATGCTCTTTGTACTTCGGATAGCTTACCATCAGTACTTATCCCTTCAATGGTTTTTATTTCTGCGCCTTCGGCAACAGACGCTGGCAAAGTACATGTCCGAGTTGCGACACCATCTATCATGACAGTACATGATCCACATGAAGCTACTCCACATCCATACTTAGTCCCAGTCATATTTAATTCATCTCGTAAAACCCAAAGCAAAGGCATGCCTTCTTCAACTTCAACATTATGAATTTTTCCGTTGATATTTAATTCCATTTTTATTGTTGTTGTTTGATGGAAAATTAATTTATTCGTAACAATCAAATTTATTATTTTTTTAATAAATAAAGAAAGACCAATAAGTCAATTATATTAAAACAGGATAATAAATGGTTGGTTAGTCATATGGGTAACTTAAATTAGTTGATTGAGGAGTGGTTAGTATTTTGAGGAAAAACATTGATCCAAATAACAAACAACCATAGTGTGTTTTTTACACTAAATAAAAATAATAACGTATTTTTGCAGCATTCTGCATATCAAAAATCGATCAATCATACCAAAACAAGACATAAAATGAGTTTCAAAAAAATAAACATAGGTCAAACCACAATACATAATTTCACTCAAAAAATAGAGGGTAATTTTGTCCAAAGAGATGATGGCGAATTTTACAAAATCAGTCATTACGATCAGATGCCACCATTCTTTATGAGCCTAGTAAGTTATTCTGATCAATGGCTTTTTATTTCAAGTCTTGGTGGATTAACAGCAGGTCGAAAGAATCCTGACAATGCATTATTTCCATACACTACCGATGATAAAATTCATGATAGCCAAGAGCAAACTGGAAGTAAAACTATTGTACTCGCAACGAAGGAGGAACAAACTTATTTGTGGGAACCTTTCTCCAATCGCTATGAAGGCATTTATAAAATCGAACGAAATTTATATAAAAGTATCTATGGCAATCAACTCGTTTTTGAAGAAATAAATCATGATTTAGGACTTTCATTTTCTTATGGCTGGACTTTCAGTCAACAATATGGAATCATAAAAAAATCGACTATCCAAAATATTGGAATGGAAAGTAAACAAGTTCGTCTTGTGGATGGAATGCAAAATTTGTTGCCTTACGGGATTAATCCAACCATGCAAAATGAAAAAAGTACTTTGCTTGATGCCTATAAGAAAAATGAATTGTTGAACGAGACAGGATTAGGATTATTTTTATTAAGTGCTGTCCCTGTTGACCGAGCAGAACCAAGCGAATCTTTAAAAGCAACAACGGTTTGGCAAACAGGATTAGAAGTGGATACGCATCTTTTATGTGCGAAACAATTAAATAATTTTCGAAAAGGAAATGCACTAACTTTGGAAAAAGATATTCGTGCAGAACGTGGTGCTTACTTTGTCGAAAGCTCAATGGAGTTAGGAAAAGACAAAAAAAAATCTTGGTATTTTATTGCAGAAATTAATCAGGGGCCAGCTCAGGTAGTTGAATTAAATGAATGGATTCAAAAAGGACAAGGCTTAACTGATGCTATTGAAAAAGACATCGAAGCGGGGACAGAAGCATTGATTAAAATTGTTGCTGCATCAGATGGACTTCAAGTGAGTTCTGATAAAAATTTAATTACTCGGCATTTTGCAAATGTATTGTTTAATGTGATGAGAGGTGGAATTTTCGATCATAATTATGAAGTTCCCAAAACTGACTTGTTGGCATTTATAAAACAAGCTAATCCAAAATTCGCAAAAGAACATAAAGACTTTTTTCAAGTATTGCCTGACACATTCAACTATTTGGATTTAAAAAAACTGACCACCAACCAACAGAACAATGACCTGCAAAGACTTTGTTTAGAATACTTGCCATTAACTTTTAGTCGTCGCCATGGTGATCCTAGTCGTCCATGGAATCGCTTTTCGATTGAGTTAGAAGATGAACTAGGAAAAAAGAAATTTTACTACCAAGGCAACTGGCGAGATATTTTTCAAAATTGGGAAACCCTCGCACTCTCCTACCCGCACTACCTCGAAAGCATGATTACAAAATTTGTAAATGCTTCCACAGTTGACGGATATAATCCATATCGAATTACTCGGGACGGAATAGATTGGGAATTGATTGAGGAAGATAATCCTTGGTCTTTTATTGGCTACTGGGGAGACCATCAAATTATCTATTTACTTAAATTGATGGAATTATCTCAAGCGCATCATCCCCATGAATTGCAGCGAATGCTTTTGCAAAAAAATTATGTCTACGCAAATGTTCCTTATCGAATTAAACAATATGCGGCAATCTTAGATGATCCTCAAGACACTATTTTGTTTGACCATAAAACACAAAAAGAAGTTGAATCACGAGTGCCAACTTTGGGGGCTGATGGCAAACTCGTGCAAAATGAAAATGGATTAATTTATGTCAATTTTAGTGAAAAATTATTAGTGAGTTTGTTGGCAAAATTATCGAACTATATTCCAGAAGGTGGAATCTGGCTCAACACTCAACGACCTGAATGGAATGATGCCAATAATGCATTGGTAGGGAACGGAGTGTCCATGGTAACACTTTGTTATATCCATCGGTTTGTCAAATTTTGTAAATCTATGTTTGCTGATTTGACAGTAGATAAGATTGAAATTTCAGAGGAGGTTACAGAATTATTTTTTGCGATAGCACAGACTTTTGAAGGCTATCAAAAAAATCTTCATCAGCCTCGAACGAATCAATTGCGACGACAAATCATGGATGAATTAGGTGTGGCAGGAACAACGTATCGAGAAAAAGTTTATCAAGGTTTTTCCAATAAACAAGCCTTCATTTCATTAGAAGATTTAGATGTATTTTTCAATAATGTTTTAGCTTGTACTGAACATACGATTGCCGCAAACGAACGAGAAGATAAATTGTATCATTCTTATAACTTGTTGCAAATAGAAAAAGATGGAGGTGTCTCTATCAATTATCTTTATGAAATGTTGGAAGGTCAAGTTGCGATTTTGAGTACTGATATTTTAAACTCTGAAAAGACTTTGGAGTTATTAAAAGTACTTCGTGCAAGTAGCCTTTACCGTGCCGACCAACATAGCTATATCCTTTATCCAGATCGGCAATTGGCTCGCTTTGAAGCAAAAAATAAAATTCCTAAAACGGCATTTTTGAAATCAGATTTATTGCAAAAAATGGTACAACAAAATGACCAAAGTATTGTGGTACAAGATGTCAAAGGTGCTTATCATTTTAATGGTAATTTTCATAACCAACGAGATGTCGAAGATGCTTTGAAAAGAATTGATTCATCCACCTATGGCGAATTGCCTGACAATGAATTGGAAATCATCTTGGATATTTTTGAGGGAGTTTTTGATCATGCTTCCTTCACAGGACGTTCAGGAACATTCTTTGGGTATGAAGGATTGGGAAGTATTTATTGGCATATGGTTTCCAAATTGATATTAGCAGTAAAAGAAAAATGCCAATCGGCTATTGATAAAAATGAAGATTCAGCAATCATCAATCAATTGATTGAACATTACTACGATGTCAGAAGTGGACTAGGCACAAGCAAGACTCCTGATAATTATGGGGCTTTCCCTACCGATCCCTATTCACATACTCCAGGCAATGCGGGCGCTCAACAACCTGGTATGACTGGTCAAGTAAAAGAAGATATTCTTTGTCGATTTGCTGAACTGGGTGTAACTATTCAACAGGGTGAAATCATTTTAAATCCGAGGATGTTAAAAAAATCGGAGTTTCTAGCGAGTAGTTCTAAGTTTACTTTTTTCGATATTGATAATAAAAAGAATTCAATAAATTTACCCAATGATGCTTTGGCATTTACTTATTGTCAAGTTCCTTTTACTTATCAATTAGAGCAAGAAGAAAAGATTGAATTGCATTTTGAAGATGGAACAGTTACCAGTTTTAATGACTTGAAAATTAGTGCAGAATGGAGTTCGCAATTATTTAATCGAACAGGTAAGATTGTTTTGGTAAAAGTATGTTTTGATAATTCAAATACTGTTTTTGCTTAAAAATATTTTCTACGTAACATCGAGTTTGAAGAAGGGAAAAAGGGAAGACGGATTTACGATTTGAGAAGTTGGACGAATACTTTTGAGAGCCTCGCCATTATTCGAAAAAACTTCTTAAATCATAAATCCGTCTTCCCTTTTTCCCTAATTCAAACTCCCTTCTTCAAATTAACGCCTTCTCCTACTTCCTGAAAATTCCATTGCTTCTCCTTTTCCAAAACCATAACTAAATCCAAGCGTAATAAAACGTCCTCTTTGTCGGCGACTGTAAATATAAAAATCATCTTGACTCGTCTCACTCTCTCTAAATCTTGACGCAAATAAATCCCTGACACTAAAATTAATTACACCTCTACCCTTCAATATTTTTTTCCTTAAACCTATATCAGCAAATAGATTGGCAGAGACATTACTTTGAACCGTTTTATATTGAGAATTATATCGTCCAGTTATTTCAAAATCAAAACCATGTGGGAACTTCATTTTGGAAGTAACTTTCGACGACCATTGATCGGCATTAAAGTCAAAAGAAACAGCTTCCAATTCTCCTTGACGATTAAAATAATTATAATTAAAATCACCATTGAATGATAATTTTTTACTAGCAGTATATTTTGCATTGATCTCTATTCCAGTTGCACGAGTTGTTCCAATATTTAATGGCGTCACCGTATTTACATTGTTATCAAAAATAGAAACCCGTTCCACCACATCAGTAGTATACCGATAATAAACTCCAAAATTTAAAGAAGCTTTTCCAGCAATATAAATACTTGACACCTCATAGGAATCCGTGAATTCAGGTAGCAAATCTGGATTACCAGTACGTACCGTAAAATTATTTCTGATGTTAAAAAATGGATTCAGATCCCAAAGTCGAGGTCTATAAATTCTTCGAGAATACCCTCCTTGAACGGAAAAGGCTTCGGTCAATTTATAAGAAGTATGTACGGTAGGAAAGAAATTAGTGAAGTTTCTATCATTAGGATCGTTAGTCGTAATTAGCAAAGTTTTAAGGTCAGTATTCTCTATTCTAAGCCCTAGTTTGATACCCCATTTATCTGCTTCATATGCACCCGTTCCATAGACACCTAATACCTTTTGATCAAAATCAAAAATGTTAGTTAGGTCAGCATCAGAAATCCATTCTCCGTTAATAAAGTTTCTTACTTCAAATTCGTTACTGACATTATTGATAACATACTGTGCTCCTAATTCTAAAGTCAATTGATCTGAAAAAGGTTTAATGTAGTCTAAATTAAAAGTATATTTCCCTTCTTGAAATTCAGTAGCAGTTTGCTGATCGGAAAATAATTCACTTCCAGATACTTCATTATTAAAAAATTCTGAGGATTGTTTTTTACCAAAAAAATTACCTAGAGCACTAAATAAAAAGGCATGATCTTTATGTCCTTTAAGCTGACTTTTATATTGCAACTCGTACCTTATTTTTGGATTAGTTGCGGAGGTCGTTTCATCTCGATTCCATCGGCTAGTGATATTTCCTAAGGAATCCTCTCTGCTAAAATTAGTAAATGAAGGTTGATCTTCAATTTCATAAGCAACACTTCCCGAAAGCGTTAATACATTGTTAGCATTAATATGATAATCTGTTCCAAGAATAAAATTATAGAAATTTTCATTTCGATATTCCTTACCTTCCGAAAAAACGGTAACATTATTGACTAGATCCCTATTGATATTTTCATTGTCATTTGGCAATTCTCTGTAGCCTGCACCTATTTGTGTAAAGAGATTAAATTTTTCAGTACGGCGATTTAAACTTAATCCTACACTATGGTTATGAGGTAATCCTGTATTGATAGTTACCGATCCGTTGATGCCTTTTCTTTCTTCTTTTTTGATGACAATATTAATGATACCAGAAGTTCCTTCCGCATCATATTTTGCAGAAGGATTGGTAATTACTTCAATCTGTTGAATCATATCAGCGGTAATCGTTCCCAGGGTATTTCCTTGCTCACTTGCCAAAACGGAAGGTTTTCCATTAATCAATATTTGCACACCAGAGCTTCCTCTTAAACTAATTTCTCCTTCAATATTTACATTTACAGAAGGTACATTATTTAATACATCTAAAGCACTTGCTCCAGTACTACTTAAATCTTGACCAACATTAAAAACTCTTTTATCCAATCTAAATTCTGTTTGAGATTTTTCAGCTCTAACTACCACCTCATCCAGTTGTTGATTATTTTCACTCAATAGAATTTTCCCTAAATCAATTTTTTTATTCTTAATTGAAAAGTCCGTAATTGTTTTGTTAACAAATCCGATAAAACTTATTTCTAAATAAAAATTAGTCGCATTAGTTTCTATTTTAAAAGTTCCATCCATTTCTGTTGTGACTCCAGTAATGGTTTCTTTTGAATTTTTATCTGCAACGATAACCGTTGCAAAGCCTACCGGTTGTTGGCTGCTTTTTTCAATTACAATTCCTTTAATTTCTGTTTTTTGAGCAAAAAGGAAATTAGTAGAAAAAATGATTAAGAAAATAAGGTAAAGGTATTTCATTATAAATATTTTTTTTTGATAGTGTTGTTTCAGTTTAATCCAAAGACAAATCTAATGATTTTTGTAAAACAAATACAAAAGCGAATCGTGAATATTAGGTTTGATGCCAGATACTTGAAAAGATTGCGCTCTACTTTATAAAAGTCGATTTTTTTTTGGGGAAAATCTTCCAATTCACAAAGTGACTTCAAGTCTAACTTTTTCAATGTAGCAAACTTTGAGAACTCCGCGAGCAGGAAAGTGCATTGGCAAAAGTTCTTAAAGTCTTTGTTAATTATAGGCTTTAACAACCCTTCCTTTTCTCTAATGCCTTCTCTTGGGGTTATCAAAGCTCACTAAGTTTAAACAGGTTCTTAACCTCAAGTCACCTCGTAAATCAACCAAATTTTAACTAAAAATTTTAGCACGTATTTTATTCTAATTTTTGATTATTTTCGGCTCGAAAGAAGATTCAAAATTTTCGATAAATAAACTTATAAAATACAACCAACAATAATTTAATCAAATCACGATGAAAAATACAATTCTATTATTCTTGTTATTTACAGTAATGATTTTTAATCAAAATTGTTCCAACCAAAGCCTTGGCTCAAATAAAAAAATCGCTTCTGAAATATTGGGTAATCCTGATTATCTCGCATTTTCATTTGGAGGATATAGGCACCTCAGTAGAGATACCGTTCCAACTGTAGAAGAACTGAAAGAGGATTTAGCCATTTTAGCAGCAATGAATATTAAACTTTTAAGAACTTATAATACCCAACAATTTGCTCATGCTTCCAATCTACTAAAAGCAATTAGCGAATTAAAAATGGAAAATCCAGATTTTGAAATGTATGTAATGTTAGGAGCTTGGATAGAATGTCAAGATGCTTGGACTTCATCTGCTAACCATGAATTTGGTAACACGATCAACAACACCGCTGAAATAGAAACTGCAATCGAAATGGCAAATACTTATCCTGATATTGTAAAAATGATTGCAGTCGGCAATGAAGCGATGGTGAAATGGGCAACTAGTTATTATGTTCAACCCAATATTATTTTAAAATGGGTCAATCATTTACAAGCACTCAAAAAAGAGAAAAAACTACCTGCTGATTTATGGGTTACCAGTTCAGATAATTATGAATCTTGGGGAGGTGGTGATAAAGGGTATCATTCTGATATTTTGGAATCGTTAATAAAATCTGTAGACTTTATTTCGCTTCATACTTATCCATTTCATGATTCGCATTATAATCCTGCGTTTTGGGGTACGCCTATTGAAGAAGAAAAATTAACTCAATTGGAACAAGTAGATGCAGCGATGGTAAGAGCTAAAAATTATGCGATTTCACAATATCAAGGCGCAGTTAATTATTTAAAAAAATTAGAAATTGAAAAACCAATTCACATTGGCGAAACGGGTTGGGCAACTGTTGCAAATATTAATTATGGTGCAGCAGGCTCTCATGCTGCTGATGAATATAAAGAGAAACTTTATTATCAACATATGAGAGAATGGACCAGGGAGGCTGGTATGAGTTGTTTTTATTTTGAAGCCTTTAATGAAAAATGGAAAGACGCAGAAAATCCTTTAGGTTCAGAAAATCACTTTGGATTAATTAACCTCAAAAGTGAGGCAAAATATGCTTTATGGGATTTGGTGGATGCTGGTGTTTTTGATGGATTAACTAGAGGTGGGAAACCAATTACTAAATCATATAATGGCAATGAAAAAGTATTATTGACTGAAGTTTTAACTCCTCCTTTAAAAAGAAAAATGGCGATACTTGAAATTACTAATGTGAATAGTAATAGAAGCATAGGAGAAGTTGTATCAGAAAATAAGTATATCATAACGAATGACAATAGCGAATATTTAAGTAAAAATAATACAAGTTATCCAAGTGAAAAATTAAGATTAAATAGTTGGGAAGGTACTTGTAATATTAAAATGTCGGCAGATAGTATTGTTGAAATGACAACAGGTACGGGTGATTGGTGGGGAGCTGCAATTGAGATACAGGCTGGAGGTAAAGGTGAAAATTTATCTGGATTTTTAGGAGGCTCTCTAAATTTTGAAATTAAGGGAAACACCAATTCTGCATTTGAAATAGGCTTTCAAACTGGGTCATTTATTGAGGGAACACAGAAGAATAATTTCGTGATTTTTGGTCCACAAAAAAATTATTCAATAAATGAAAACTGGAAATCATTTTCTATAAAAATATCTGATTTATATAAAGGTGGAAATTTGGCGGATGTTACTGGATTGATTTATTTTAAAGGCGTAGACCATTTTGATGGTAAGGCTTTTTATGTGAGAAATGTTTTTTATTCTAAAATTTGATTAAGTAAGGATTAAGTAGGAATAAGAAATGACGAGATATTATTGTAAATGGGTCACGGTATTCGATTAAGGTATTCGATCACGGTATTCGATCACGGTATTCGAGCGGGCTGGGAATGGCGAAAAATGTGGGTGCGGGAGCAGCATGGAGTAGCGCATTTTTTTCGCCGAGAATTTTGCCTACTTTTTTTCGAATGAAAAAGTAGGTCGCCGAAGGCAAATGCTACTAAAACTACAATCTTAAAATTTATGAAGGCATAAAATTGAAAAGTCAACAAAATGATTTTTACGATTTTTTATTTTAAAAAAACTGAAATGTGAGATCACATATTTTTAGTTTTTAACTTTTGAAATGGTAGTCTTGGTTACATTTGCCTTCGGCGACCTACTTTTTCATTCGAAAAAAAGTAGGCAAAATTCTCGGCGAAAAAAATGCGCTACTCCATGCTGCTCCCGCACCCTCATTTTTCGCCATTCCCAGCCCGCTCGAATACCGTGGTCGAAAATCGTAATCGAAAATCGTGTCATTCTAGTTTAGAAAATGCAAAATAATAAGCCGTGCCACAGTTTCCAACTGTGACACGGTTATTCGTTTTTTTTCAATAAAAAAATTAATCTCGGATGGTTAAGATTTCACAACCTGCCAAATGAATTTGGCGGTTACATTGAGAAATTAATTGTACCCTAATTTAGAAAGTACCTTTCCTAAAGTATCTTTTTTCAAATCATCAACTGAAGCTGTAATTCCTATTTCATTAGCAAATGCAACCAATTCAGGTTCTAGCATTTTTTTGATTTCTGATTCAGATTTTTTAGGCGTACTTTTAAATTCGTGTACAGATTTTCCTGATTCAGCCAATGCTCTCAATCCATCAGATACGTTCCATCTTGCGCCATACTTTTTAGCAAACTCATCGCAATCTACAACGAATTCTTTGGCTCCAACAAAGTCAATATAGGATAAAGAACCTCCGGTGTAAATTGGGAATCCCCAACCTAAAACTGATCCTAAATCGCCATCCAAAGCACTTCGTAAAACTCCTTCTTCCAAACAACGGAAACTTTCTAATGCTTGCCGATGCATGATTCGTTTTGCAACAGTTTCTTTATCAACAGCATCCAGTTTAGAGTTATACATTTCTTTTAATTCAGGCCACAATTTCTTTTTTCCATTTTGTGGATAATCATAAAAACCTGCACCGTCCTTTTTGGAAGTTCGTCCTTTGTTGATTAAATCTGTTACCATTTTAAAACTACGCATGGTTTCAGGACTGTTTTTAGAATCTGGATTCGATTCGATCACATGCTTACTCAATGTTAAAGTCACTTCATCATGAACTGCCAATGGTCCAACTGGCATTCCTTTTTTCTTAGCAATGTTTTCAATCATCGCAGGAGGTACTCCTTCTTCTAATAAAAACATACCTTCATTAACAAATGTACCAAAGCATCTTGAAGTAAAAAATCCTCGACTATCATTCACCACAACTGGTACTTTTCCTATCGCAACGGTATAATCAACTGCTGCTGCAATTGCTTTGTTAGAAGTTTTTTCTCCAACAATTATTTCAACCAATGGCATTTTGTCAACTGGTGAAAAGAAGTGAATACCAATAAAATTCTCAGGACGGTCTGAAGATTTTGCTAACAATGTAATTGGAATAGTTGACGTATTCGAAGCATAAATTTTATTCGCATCTAAAACTGCTTCGGTTTCTTTTGTCACTTTATCTTTTAAATTCGGATCTTCAAATACAGCTTCTATCACTAAGTCACAACCTTCCATTGAATTAGGATCAGTTGTAGGATGAATTCTAGATAACAATGCTTCTGCTTTTTCAGGAGTCGATCGTTTTTTTGCAATGGCCTTGTCCAATAATTTTTTAGAATAATTTTTTCCTCTTTCGGCACCTTCCATAGAAATGTCTTTGAGCACAACTTCCATTCCCGCTTTTGCAGATACATAAGCTATCCCCGCTCCCATCATTCCAGCTCCCAAAATTCCTAATTTCTTAACTTCATATTTAGGTTCATCCTTTGGTCTAGCCTTTCCTTTTTTGGCAGCTTGCATTCCCATGAATCCTGTACGGATCATATTTTTAGCTTCCTTGCTACCTAATAATTTTGTAAAATATCGCGCTTCAATTTCTAATGCTCTATCAATTGGTACTTGTAATCCATCATGAACTACACTTAAAATATAACTTTGAGCTGGATAATTTCCATGAGTCATTTTTGAAACATTTCCAACTGCGCCCATAAGGGTTTGCACTCCATTGGGAGACCAAAACCCACCACCTGGGATTTTGTGTTTTTTATTATCCCAAGGTTGCACAGGGTCAGGATTTGCTTCAATCCATGCTTTTGCTTTTGCAATTAGTTCCTCTTGAGTTTCAGCTGTATCGTTCACTAATCCATCCTTCAAGGCTTGTTGTGGTCTTACTTGTTTTCCTTGTAACAAATACATCAAAGCATTTTGAATTCCCATCAAATATGGTGCTTTAACCGTTCCACCGCCGCCAGGTAATAAACCGACTTGCGACTCAGGAAATCCTAATTTGATTCTATGATTATTCAAAACTATTCGATGATGACAAACCAAACATAACTCTAATCCACCGCCCATTGCAGTTCCATTTATTGCTGCTACAAATGGTTTTCCACCTGTTTCAATGGATCTAAATTGTTGGTGCATTTTCATTGCCCCTTCTAATTGCGTAGCAGGATCATTTCCCATATTTTTAAGTTCTCTCAAATCAGCCCCAGGCATAAACATACTTCTTCCAGAAGTAAGAATCATACCTTTCACTCTTTCATCATTAAGTGCCTGTTGTGCAATTTTTATAAATTCTCCGATGAATGCCATACTAAATAAATTAGTAGGATTATTTATTTGGTCAATAGTCATGATGGCAATTCCATCATTTCCTACTTCTAATTTGAATAATTCGTTATTTATATTTTCCATTTCAAAAATAAATTTCTGTTTTTAATTTTGTAAATATAATGTTACACTCTTTCAATAATGGTTGCAATACCCATTCCTCCTCCAATACATAAAGTAACCAATCCTGTACTTAAATTTCTTCTCTCCAACTCATCCATCAAAGTACCAGTCAACATACAACCAGTTGCTCCAAGTGGGTGGCCTAATGCGATTGCTCCACCATTTACATTTACTTTTGAGTGATCTACTCCTATATCATCCATTGCTTTAATTACAACAGCAGCGAATGCTTCATTAATTTCAAACAAATCAATATCAGAAGCTTTCATTCCTGCTTGTTTCAATGCTTTAATTGATGCTGGGCCGATACCTGTCAACATGATCGTTGGATCAGTTCCTTGAATCGCAGCTGCTCGAATTTTAAATCTAGGTTTTAATCCCATTGCTTCTCCTATTGCCTTATTGCCCACAAGAGCAATCGCTGCACCATCCACAATAGCAGAAGAATTTCCAGCATGGTGAACATGTTCTATTTCTTCCACTTCAGGATAACGATCAATGGCTACTGCATCAAATCCAGCCATTGCACCCATCATAGCAAAAGAAGGTTTTAAAGTTGAAAGCCCTTCAACAGTTGTAGTTGGACGAATATTTTCATCGGTACTTAAAACTGGAATTCCATTGATGTCTTTTACTGCAATTCTAGATTTAAATCTTCCGTCCTGTTCTGCTTCTGCTGCTCGCATTTGAGAGATGTAACCAAAAGTATCAACATCATTTCGAGAATACCCATACTTCGATGCAATCAAATCTGCAGAAATTCCTTGAGGTACAATATTACCTGGTATTGCAATGGAAGGATCTATAAACATACCACCACCATCTGCTCCCATCTTTACTCTTGACATACTTTCTACACCACCTGCAACAATTAATTCACGGAAACCCGACTTGACATAAGCTGCAGCTTGATTAATGGATTCCAGTCCTGAACCACAAAAACGGTTAAGCGTAACACCACACAAATGATCTCCATATTGTGAATGTTGTGCTGCTGTTTTGGCAATGTTTGCAGCTTGATCTTTAACCTGTCCTACGCATCCTAAAATTACATCTTCGACTTTAGTAGTATCAAGATCATGTTTTTCTCTAAGTGCCGTCAAAGTTTGAGTGGCTAACTCCGTAGGAGTAACTCCTATCATGGCACCTTTACGGTTACCTTTTCCTCTTACAGTTCTTATGGCATCATAAATAAATGCATCCATTGTTTCTATTTTTAATGATTTAATAATTTATTTTTTGGGTGAACCTTTCCAAAGGTTTGGGAAAATTCGTACCTCCTTATTTCTTTTTTAACGATGCTACAAAAGCAGCGACCATCGCTTTTAGTTTTGGATCAGAATTAAAAATAGCAGTCTCTTTCGCCAATTGCTCAACATCTCTATCCATTACTATTTTATACAATCCTTTTCTAAAAAATTGTTTGGATTGATGAAATACTTTTGGGTAAACTTTTATTAATTTCAATAGCTTTTTTTCTGCTCTTTCTATTACTTCTTCAACCTCAACAGATTCATCAACTAATCCCAATTCCAATGCTTCATCACTATTAAATAACCTTGCCTCTTGAACAAATTTCCAAGCCTTTATTTCTCCTAAATAATAGGCGTAGACATCACATAGCATTTCGGGAATTTGCATTTGTAATTTGAATTCATGCATCCCAAAAACATGTTTTGCTCCTTTTCCCATTACTCGATAATCAGAACATAAGGCTAAAATAGTTGCACCTGCTGGAGCATATCCTGTAATAGCACAAACCAATGGTTTTGGAAAAGCAACCAAAGACTGCATAACATTCATATAACTTTTCCAAAAATCCAATCTGCCATCATCATCTATGGTAGCTAAAAATACGACATCAAGACCTCCACTAAATACATGAGGTTGACCTGCAAGAATGACTCCTTTTACTTTTTCATTTTTTCCCAAATCCTCAAAAGTTTCTTTTAAATCTTTGAGCAATGAAGTATTGATTGCATTAACTTTTCCATTATCTATTTCGACAATTGCATAATTATCCTGATAGATAATATTGAGTGTTTTTTTACTACTGGTCATTAAATTTATTTTATGGAAATGGATAAATCTTATAGAGGTTCTTAAAAATCAAATTTAAATGATAATCAGTATGATTTCATTATAGTAGTTTAAGTTAAAGAAGCTCTTGATTATATTATTTGGTTTTATAAAAATTGTGGTGTTCACGGTACTTTATCCTTAATAAGTTGAATGGTTGAATAGTTAATTGGTTCGCTTCGCTATTGGTTAATTAGGCTAACACGAATAGGAATAGGAACGAAATATTTTTCGATCACAATATCACCTAATTAACTAATAGCGAAGCGAACTAATTAACTAATCAACAGAAATCATTTAAACGGCAAAGCAATAGTCTTTAGAGTTGTCCCTTCAGATGTTTGAAATTCCTCAAAAGTTTTTTTCCCTTTATGGTAGGCATGATTTTCCAATTCTTCAATTTCCAAAATTGGTGCAATACATACATCATGACCTTTAAAAATACTTACCCACTCATCTCTTGTTTTTGTTTTGAAAAAATCTTCTACTTCTTTTTTGGGGAAAATGTGAACGAACAATTGCATTGGATCTTTTCTTTTCCATTCCTCTTTTCCAATCACTTCACAGATGTTGTTCCAAAACTTAATTTCCATAGCAGCAACTGATAACCATTTGCCATCTGCACATTCATAAGGGGAATAATTAACCGCCGTTTTTCCATTAATAATATTAAATTGACGGTAATCCAATCCACCACTATGTAATCCATAAGGGACTGCTAAAAATGGAGTCACCGCATCACAAAGTGCAACATCAACAAAACTCCCCTGACCTGTTCTAAAGCGTTGAAGCAAAGCAGATTGCATAGCCATCACCGCCATATAAGCACCTCCAATATCAGCTAATTGAGTATCAGGAACAATTGGTTTTCCACTTTCATCTTTTAGCAAACTCATCATTCCTGAGTAGGCCAAATAATTAAAATCGTGTCCCGCTTCATTTTTGTAATTACCTTGTTGACCATAACCTGTAACAGAAACATAAACAATTTTAGGATTTATTTTTTTGATGGTTTCATACCCCAATCCCCACGCGTCCATGGCTCCTGGGCGAAATTGTTCAATCAAAGCATCTGCATTTTTTATCAACTCTAAAAGTTCAGTCTTACCTTCTTCAGAATTATAATCCAAAATTTTTAAAGTTTTATTATGGTTCAGTTGATGAAATAAAATACTTGCACCATCTACTTGTTGTCCACTTGCCCTTGCATAGTCCATTCTTTTGGGACTTTCAATTTTTATAACTTCCGCTCCCATTTGTGCTAACAAATGCGTAGCCAAAGGGCCTGGTAGTAATCGAGTTAAGTCTATTATTTTTATTCCTTGAAGGGTATTCATGTTTTTTTTGTTTAAATGATATTTCATTTTGTTTAAATATCCAACTAATTTTATTTAAAATAAAAGTAGCAAAACACTTTTCCTTTATGTTGATAAATGTCAACTTGGGTGCAACCCAACTAATTTGCTAATATTTTATATTCTTTTTTTTGCTATTTTTACAAACAATAAATTTACAAATAAAGCTAAGGAAGTACATAAATACCTTAAGGGACTAGGAATTAAATAATCTACCCAGATGACGAGGTTGTTTTTTTCTTTGAGGAAATGGAAAAATTAAGGCATACCCTGCGGTACGGCTTCATTTTTTCATGAAGTCAAAGAGAAAAAAAAGCCGTCAGGTGGGTAGA
>CAKZSH010000025.1 GCA_937918905.1 uncultured Saprospiraceae bacterium | reverse complement strand
CACTAACGGTTACTCCTGGAAGTCGTCGTAAAAGGTCAAATAAAGTTAGTGCGCTACTTGCCCCAGGAACAGAATCTACCACCAATCTATTATTAGGTACAGTATACATGAGGGTACGTTCTCTTCTTTCTTTTTCAGCGGAAACAATTCTTTTTCCTTCAATTTCTATTTCATCTAGGACGATAGAAAGGGAATCATAATTGCGAGCAATAGTCAACATGTCATTGCTTAAATCAACATATTCTTTAATGGATTCAAATGACTCATTGGTTTCGAAAGGAACTTTAAAAGGTATTTGAGGAAATCCATCTTCTTTAATTTGAAGCCGAACATAAGGATTGTTATCCAAACTAATTTTAGGATTCAATCGGTTTTTCTTACCTAGTTTAAAGCGTCCTTGTAGAATGATATTGGTAGTGTCAAAAAGTTCATATGGCCCAAAGCTGAAATTGCCTTTCATGTCAGTCATGACTTCTTCCTCATGGCCGCTTGCTGTATGAGTAAGAAAAACTTTACCTGGACGTGATCGTTCAGCACGTTCATATTTCCCCATTCGTCCGTTAAGATAAATTCCTTTTTCTAAAGGAAATTCAGGGACAAAATTTTTATTATTCGTAATGGCTTCCCAACGGAATCTTCGCCATCCTCTGGTCAATAAAAAATCATCAATTAATTGATCTTGTGAACCCGCTTCTTTGTCAAATAAAAGTTCAGGTGCGTAAGGAACTGGAATATCCAAATCACTATTTAACAACAACCAAGTACGAATATCATCGCCATCTATTTTACTATTGGCTTGTTTTGGAATGATACTTAGGCTAATTCTACTTGTAGTTGAATCATCTGAAAGTAAATTGTAAGAATTAGTTGTATTTAGTTTTAATTGAGCATCTTGACGTGGCTCAAAAACGGTGGTATCTGCCTTGATAGAAATTTCAGATGCCCCTTCTGGAGGCGCAACAAAAAATAATCTTTCTGCAACTGGCATTTTTTGAAAATCAAATAAAGTACAAGACACTACTCCTGCTGGAAAATTATTTTTTGGAATTTTTATCCAAGCAAAAGGCTGGTCGCTTGATAATTTTTGGTTGAGTAATAATTGACCTCTAGAATGTAAAACCAGCCGTATTCCTTTTACACCAATTGCAATTTTTGTTTTCACTAAAAATTTAACGGTATCTTTTTCATTTCTAACATTGAGATGGTAGCCCTTTTCCAATGCTGGAGGGAGTTGTACTCTTTTGCTAGGTCTTTGAATTTTTATCCAAAATTTTTCTCCCTTCTTAGGTAGGTAGGTGAATTTTCCAATACCATATTTATTAGGTTTGATTTCGACAAGTTGTTTTCCTTTACGGTCAATCAGATGACCAAAAGTTTTTTGTGAAGGTATTGTTATGTTTTCGACTGCATAGGCGACTTGACATGGAACACCATCTACACAATCTCCGCCTTCTGGAAAAAAACGTACGGTAGATTTTGCTTTGACAGCGCCTTTATTAGATGCTAAAGTTTTTTTCGGAGGAGCAATTTTTTCTGCTCTTTGGATTCCTGGAATAATTCGGATGGTTTTTCTAAATAAATTATCCAACCCTGTATTCTTTTGATAATTGGTGTAGGCAACTAATTGATAATTGCCTGAGGGTAGGGCAGCAGGAATTGCAATATCACATGCTGCATGTCCATCGTTGGAAAAGATATTTTTATGCACGATTACTTTTCCTTCCTTATTTCGAAGTTCTATTTTGATGGCATTGCTAGGAGTACCGCTCAAGTGAGTTTGACCATCGACTAAATAAACGGCCATCCAAATGACTTCACCTCCTGCATAGATGTTTTTGTCGGTATGGACAAATACTTTTTCAGGAATAAAATCAATACGATATTTTTCCAAACTAGCCGAAATAGGACTTTGGGAAAAAAGAAAAGTGGAATAGAGTGTTAGGAGAATTAAAATTAGTTTTTTCATTGCGTAGGTATTTCTTGTTGTAAAAATAATTTAGAATAATGTCTTTTACTAAACTAGCAAAAAAAAAAATTGTTTGGTTGCTTTCAATTTATAGTTTTAACATGGTTTTAATATCTGAATGACTTTTAAGGTCTGACTTAAAAGTCAGGCTTTGACTTATGAGAACATCAATAGAAGTCAAGGCTTGACTTTTTGAGTCAAACCTTGACTCGTGAAAGACAGGAATTATTAATTGTGGAGACTAGAACTATTTTATAAAAAATCCCGACTTTCTTAATTGAGAGTCGGGATTCTTTATTTATCGTTTATTTTTTTTTGCTTTCTTTTCTGCTCTTTTTTCTTTGAGCGTTTTCGTAGCTTCTTTCTTTACTGCTTTCTTAGAATCTTTACCTTTAGCCATGATATTATTTTTTTAATTTTATATAATGGTCAAAGATTAAATATTTAAGCTAAACAAAAGAAATAATTGATAAGTTTGTTTTTTATTTTTAAATCCTGCCTGCATTTCTGAAGATTCATAATATGCGGAAACGATTTTACGTGTTCATTTTTTCTTGATAAAAAACGCACGTAGAATCGTTTCCGCTTTATTTGACGGACTTTTTGGAATAAAAAAATCCCGATTTTTCTTTTTAGAAAAATCGGGATGAATCAAAACTATTATTAAATTTTCATTTACTCTCTAATTTTCACAAATCGTTTCGTTGAATACTTCCCTTTCATCTGTGGAATTTTTACTAAATAAAATCCCCCTGGTAAATTAGCAATATCAATTTCTACTCCATTGATGCCATCAAATAATTCAGCAGGTTGAGATTTTAATAACATTCCTCTTGCATCATAAATTTCAATATCAATAGGCATTGAAGTTTCAGATTTGATCTGAACAAAAATATGATTCGTTGCAGGATTAGGTACTATTTTTTGGAAATCTAATATTGCTTTTTCCTCCTCAGTTGGTACGGCAATAAGGGTTTGGTTATTAGAATTAACATTTGCACAATCAATCTCTATCCAAAATCTTCTTGCATTAAAAAATCCACTCCAACTCCATTTTCCATTCCACCCTTGCATAACAACATAATCACGGCTGCCAGAATTAGATTCACAAATACTACAATTGTCAAAGAAAGTAGTTCCGACTGAAGCACCTGATCTCCATTCCAATGAACCTTCTGTATTTTCATCATGAAGCCCAATGTAAACTAATCCAGGAGTAAAGGGAGTTAAAGCATCTTTGATTGCCGCGCTACTTATTGTGGCCAAATTTCCTCCGAATTGAACTGCTATATTTTGAGCATCAGTAGGTCGAGCCGTGTTATTGGATAAATAATATGCTTTGCTTCCTATAGAAGTTTTAAAAGTAAAGCCATTTATAGAAGGTGGATTATTACAAGTGCCGCCACCATTATCACCAATAAAAATAGGTTGTGAAATAGTATTGTTATTTTCGTTAGATTCATTGATAGAATTATTGATATCTGCTTTTAGAATCAAATAATAATCTCCTGGTACTACAATGTTAGGTACTGTAATCGCACCTGGTACATTCGGGTCAGTACCGACAGAAGTATTGGCAGTAGGAACTTCACCTGCAAGGAAATCATCGTTACTTAAATTATTATCACTAGAAATATAAGCTCCAATAATATAGCTATTTGTTGTAGTAGCATTTCCAATATTATTCAAGTCAAATTCAAAATTGACAATTGTATTTGGAAGTGCGCTACTCGGAACGTTATCCAAATTAGTTAGGGTCAAATCAGGTTGATTCCCGCCACCAGTATCGCAATCAGGTTCGAAGAAGCCGTCAGAGGTCATTCGAGTAATGATAAATTCACCTGTGGCACCATAAGCTATGATAAAACCTCCATCTTGAGCCGCAATTAATTTGGCGGAAAATGGATTCGATACGTCAACATCAGAAGGGGTTTCTCTTCTCCAAACTAGATTGCCTCCTGAATCAAATCGTTCATGATAGATTGTAGTTGGCCCAAAAACATCAGGAGAATAAACATAAAAAACAACAATACCTCCATCATTGGTAGGAACAGCATTGAGAAGCGTTGCACGTTCTTGTGTAGTTCCCGTAGGTAGTCCTTCTCCGAGTTGAATGGTAGTTCCAGTACCTGTTAAAAAATCAAATCGAGTGAATGAACTTGTAAAATTATTGAAGCTGGCATTGGCCATATAGAAGTATTGACCATTTGCACTTTCTCCTAAAACATATCGTCTTTCAGATGGAGGATCACCTGTGCCAACATCAATTTTCCATAACTTATTACCACCAGTAGTTAGCTTAATCACAAATGGACCTCCATTGGTATATTGAATATAATAAGCACCATTCGCATTTGCACTTTCACTTACGACACGACCACCTGTTCCAAAATCTACACCTTCATCCAAATTAACTGCCCATACTAAGTTTCCATTCAAAGAAGTCCTAATAATAGGAATGGAAGTAGTGGGGCCAGAACTTCCAACAATAAGGATTTCATTATCTAAAACTTCAATGTCTGTGAGACCATAAATATCAAATCCAACGTCAATGGTTTTTGACCATATGGTATTATTGGAATCACCTAATTTGCGAAGAATGATATTATTGCTTGGTGAACTTCCCTCTAAAGCTACTGTATAAATTTCATTGGCATCTCTATCCCAATCGACCAAAAAACCAGGATCAGAATCATTTTGTATGAAACTACTACTTGAAACTTGACCATTGTCTTTATCAACAGTTACCTCCAAAACTCTTCTTGCAAAACCAGAAAGGATGTCATTACTAACTAGTTCATACCCAGCATTTGTTTCTGATAATTCACTTAAGCTTGAACCAAAACCAGTAAATCCTAATGGAATGTTAGTAGTAAAACTGCACTCATCAGAGCCGCCGCCATCACAAGGAATTTCCATCACATATGGTCGAGAATTGAATTGACTACTAAAACTCCATTTGCCATCCCAAGGTGCCATGATGACATAGTCTTGGCTACCTGAATTGGATTCGCAAAAACCACACGGGTCTACATTGTTATAAGTCAAAGATTCGCCATTGACCCATTGCAAATTTCCTTCGGAGGCAACGTCGTTCAATCCAATGTAGGACATATTGCTAATGTTCTGTTGGATGAAATTATTTTCCCCAGCCGAACTAATTACTGCCAGATAACCTCCATTAGCATTTGCAGTAGCTTGTGCTGCTGCAGGTTGTGCAGAACTATTGGAAAGATAATATTTACTATTGCCAAATTCTCCAAGGGTTGTGAATCCTGAAATACTGCCAGGGCATCCACCTCCACCATTCTGAGGGTTGACTGTAACAGTAAAGTTACAATTCGCCATCACTTGACAAAAACCAACTGGGCCACTTAAAAAAGAACCGAAATTGACTTGTGTAGTTCCAATAGGAAATAAACTTCCACTTGGTAATCCTTGGTTTAATACAAAAGGAGCATCATTACAAAAAGTAACAATACTTGGTGGAGTATAAGATACAACTGCACCAGCTGAAGAAGTCGCAGTTACGGTAATATTAGCAGGGCAGGTGACTTCAGGTGAAGCAGGAGAGAGGGTCACATCAAAAGTGCAAAACTTAGAATTTCCACATGCATCAGTAATTTCATAGACCTGAATTTCTCCAGAAGAATTACCGACAGAAAAAGTAGAGCCTGGTGATTTTCCTTGAATTTGAGTGATTGTTAATCCTCCCTGAGCGCAATCTGTAGTTGCAGTTGGAGGACTCCAATTGACTGTACTTGAATAATCTCCACCATGCTGGATCGTCAAGTTGATATCATTTGGGCAAGAGGTGATATTGATCCCAGTTCCTCCACCGCTACATGGAATTTCAACAATAGACTTACGGGAAACAAATTCATTATCTACACCCCAGTTGCCATTCCAATTATTCATTTTTCCATAATCTCTATCTCCAGAATTAGAATCGGCAAATTTATTTAAGCCTACAGCCTCGCCGCTATCCCATTGGAAATTGCCTTCCGTTTGCGCATCATTAAATCCGATAAATACAATAGCATTGATATTGCTTAAAATAAAATCATTTTCGCCTTGTGAGGTAATCGAAGCAAGGTGACCTCCATTTGCGGCAGCATTACTTGCGGCAGTATTCCAATTCGTTGCAGCATTGGAAATGAAATATTTACTGTTTCCATACTCTCCTAAAACGGTATAACCACTTAGGGAGTTGGGGCATTGGGCATTTGCTGAATAGGCAAAACACCACGCCAATAAAATTGGTAATAGGTTAATTACTTTTTTCATAGAAGTTGTTTGTTTATGTAATAAAATACTGTGTAAACATTAATTTGTAAAAAATGGAAATGGGGATTTTTTAAAAACTGAGAAAAATGAAATCCTAGGAAAAGTAGTTTTTTGTAAAGAGAAATGAGGTTTGATTAGTATCTTTTCTTAAGATTTTATTCTAATCAAAATTAGGTAAGTAATGTCTTTGGTTCCTTTAATTTTTGGAAAAAAATCTTTAATTTTTGGAAAAAGTGTAGTGTTATTAAGAGGTGTTAGAATAGATGTTCGAAATTATTGGTTCAAGGTGAATTGATGTGGTTTGTTCAAATAGTTATTAGTTATTAAGTTATTGGTCAAAAACTTTAGAAAAATAACGTTATTCGAAATAACTTAATAACTAATAACTATTTGAACAAACCACATCAATTCATTTAGAACCATTTAATTATATGAATATTTCAAGTAAGCCACATACCAATTCTCTACTGCTGTGTGGCTCTTTTTTTATTTTTAAAACGATAAAAAAAGGAAGAAAGATGTTCAAGGCGAAGTTGATAGAAAATGAAAATACTATAACTTAGGAATGGAAAATGAATAAATGCAGAATTTTGACGAGGGAATTTTTTGTCAGTTTTTTCAAAAAAATCTATTTCTATTCTTCAAGATATTTTGCCTCTTTTACAAATTTGAAATAGTCACATTCTAAGTTAGTAGCTTGAAAAGGTGTCCCAAGCGTGCGTTTTTATATTGATCTTTAAATAATCAATTGATTGACTTATAACAATACTTTTACAGGGTGATAAGGTGATTTTAAAAAAGTAAAAACGTACCTATAATTGTCCCCATAAAAAATAATATAAATAATATTCCATACGAAATATTTAGAATTATAAATTTGAGGAAGGTTGTGAATATACTTTGTTTATATACTTTCAACATTGAAATAAATACATATAAGGCTATAATCAGAAATGAAATAATAAAAATCCAAATTGGAAAAACATTCATACCAAAAATCAAAATAGCTACCAGCAAAAAGCAAAAAGAATGGATATGAAAGGCAAAAATTAAATGCTGTATGTAAAAGTAAGTTTGACGCTTGTATAAGAGATAAAGCACTAGCGACAAAAGAGGCATCATCAATAAAATGGCCCATGTGAGATGTCCCATAATTGCAGCAAACAATTGAGATTCATCATTGACTAGTTTGACTTTTTGTTTAAAAATAAGTTGCTCCAACCAATTCGCATCTTTTTTATAAACCTGTAATAATTCATCCTCATTCATGGTTAGAAAATCACGTTTGGAAACTATTTCATAAGTTCCAGGTCTCAAACTCACATAGTAATTTAAATTAATACTGTCACCATAGTGATCTCCACTTTCATGAAGCAAATTCGACAATGAATCATTCAGAACTGTTAAAATTGTATCTGTGATAATTTTGGTTTCTTGCTCGGGATAAATGGTATGGGTGGTGTCCATAATATTTGCCAAAATTCGGAAGACTCGCTGACGTTCATAATTTTCTAGTATCCGATCTTTGATGTCATATGGATGATTGGTTAAAGATTGGAAATCTTGAAAACTTAACGCAATGATGAATAACACAGAGGTCACCAACAACAACCGTAGAGGATGTACATAGCTACGATGTTTTCCAATAAAATATTCCAATGTTAATTTTCCAGGAACAAATAGAGCTTTGCAGGTGTGCCAAATTCTAGAGTCTATATTGAAAACTGCATCTTTAAATTCTGACCATAATTCTGCAAAAGTTATTTTACCATCTGTATTCTTCTGCCCGCAAATGGGGCAAAATTGAAAAGGGGATTTATTTTCAAAATTACAGTTTCTACAAATATGGAGAATCGATGCACTCATAATAGCAAGATGATTTTCTTTAGAAAAGAAAACTTCAAATTACAGAAAAGAAGATTATTTTAAAAAAGGTGTTCAATAATTTTGAATCTGGACGATTTTTAGTCGTCTTGCATTTAGCCCAATTACTATAAGAACCTGTTTAAACTTTTTTAATCGGGCTGCAAAACCTAGCTTTTTCGCCTCGAAGAAAAAAATCTAAACAGGTTCTAAGTAAGTGGTAAGTTCTTGTCCATAATAAGTTATGAATAATTATGAAGAAGAACTTATCTGAGTTTAAATTAATTTCCCCCTGAACCCTTGGTTTGAGAATATCCTTTTTCTAACAATAGTTTTACAATCTTATCTTTCTGTCCACCTTGAATGATAATCTCACCATCTTTGACACTTCCACCTACACCACATTTCGATTTTAGGAATTTCCCTAAATCTTTTAAATCATCATCGTTACCAATAAATCCAGTAACTAAAGTTACTTCTTTTCCTTTTCGTTTTTTTCGATCAATCATCACACGAAGTTTTTGTTGAGCAGGGTCAATAGTTTCTTCTTGCTCATTTTGATCGTAATCATATTCATGATCTGGATTAGTTGAAAAAACAATTCCAGTACGTCTTTTTTTATTTTTCTTACCCATGTTATTATTTTTTACGGACGCTTTGCTTGACGGTCGTTCGCTTCGCATCACTTGACGGTGGACGGTCGCTTCGCTTGACGAATTCAAAATTCGCAGACCGTCAAGCGAAGCGACC
>CAKZSH010000024.1 GCA_937918905.1 uncultured Saprospiraceae bacterium | reverse complement strand
ATTACCTTCATCGTAATAGATACCATCAGCATCCATTCCTTGACTTGCAAACATACTCATGGTTGCATTTCCGTCAGGTAATAATCCGATTACTCCAACGTTTCCAGAATTATTGGAAGAGGCAAATACATTACCTACTGTGTTTTGTGGATTAACTCTCGTTACTGAAATATTATTACTAGAAAGGTCAAAACATTCATCACTTATTGCTAAGTTAGGTGCAAATAAATCATCACCTTGCATGATATTTAAGTTACCTGTATAAGTCAATCCATATACATTACATACTCCTAATCCTGCGCCATCAAAATCTACAGTATTCCCTGGAGGGATTCCTAAAATCATTCCGTTCGCATCTGTTACCACATAGGTAAAAGTATAATTACTAGAAGCAGGTACGGTAGAGTTAAATGATAACATATCAGGATTTCCATCTACAAAAATTGTAGCTTGAGTTCCTCCTGTTGTTAATTCAACCATTCCACCATCAACAAAATTACAAGCATCTCCTTCTGGTCCAACAATATTAACTGCTGATGCTCCCGCAAAACCTTTAGTAAAAGTTGGTGCTACGCCACCCGAAGCTACAGGCACATTAAATCCTAAAATCATTCCGCCGTTACTTGCACGTTCTGCTACGTAAATCATTTTACCCATAGCATCATAAGCTACATCAACAGGATTTCCAAGTTGACTATTCGCACCTCCTACTTTTATTTGTTCAGATGCGCTAATCATATCGTCACCAATTTTTGAACTAAAATTTTGGACAACGATTAAGAATCCATCTGTTGCACTTGATGCTTCGCCAATGTCTGTTAAAATCATTAAGTCTTCATCACTATTGTAAGTTAATCCGTGAGTACGTACTAAATTCTCAACTGCAATTAATTGAGTAGGTACGATACTTCCTGATGCATTTCCAAAAATATTATCATAAACCGCAAGGTTATTACTATTGTCTTGAATTGCGTATAAGCGTGCACCATCTAAGTGAATTCCCCAAAGATTAATATTTACGTCAAATGTTTTGTCTAATGTAATCGTATTGTTACCAAGTGTATAAACATATAATCTATTAACATCTCCGTTAGCTGTATTTCCATCTTGTGCTACGATTAATTTATCACCTACAACTGCGATTTCTCTACCATTGGTAAAATCAGAAGTAGATGTTGCAGATAAAGTAGGCATTGTTCCATTTGCTAATGCCACACTTACTCCGCTGTAAGCATTCACTACATTTGCTGAACGATTCAATTGATATAGAACATCATTCCCTTCATCGTAATAGATACCATCAGCATCCATTCCTTGGCTACTAAACATATTCATAATCGTATTGCCATCAGCCAAAATACCAACTACTCCTACTACTCCAGAATTATTGGAAGAAGCAAAAACATTTGCAACTGCACTTTGCGGCGTCACTCTATTTACTGAAAGAGAATTACTAGACAAGTCAAAACAAGCATCACTTATTGCTAAGTTAGATGCAAATAAATCATCACCTTGCATGATGTTTAAGTTACCTGTATAAGTCAATCCATATACATTACATACCCCTAAACCTGCACCATCAAAGTCAACCATATTTCCAGGAGGGATGCCTAAAATCATTCCGTTAGCATCCGTTACGACATAAGTAAAATCATAATCTGGAGAAGTCATAACACTTGAGTTAAAACTTATCATATCAGGATTTCCATCTACAAAAATTGTAGTTTCTGTTCCTCCATTTGCTAACTCAACTGTACCACCATCTACAAATTCACAAGGGTTACTTCCATCTGCACATGAAAAATAAATAGCTGAAGCTCCCGCAAATTCCACAGAGTAAAATGGCTTAACTCCTCCTGACAAAACAGGTTTTTGGAATCCAAGAATTAAACCTCCTGAAGTTGCTCTTTCTGCAACATATATTCTCCCGTCATTAGAGTTGTATGCAACATCTACTGGATTTCCCAATTGACTAGCTGCACCTGACACTCTAATTTGCTCACTTGCAGTAATAGTTCCATCAGCCATAGCTGCCATAAAATTAGGAACTGCTACCAATGCACCGTCATTCGCATTCATAGCATCTCCAATATCCGTCAATATTAAATAATCTTCTGCTGCTTCATAAGTCAATCCATGAGTTCTTATTAATCCATCAACAGCAACCATCATTGTCGGACTAATCGCCCCTGCCGCATTACTAAAAAAATCATTAAATACTGCAAGATTGTTAGAATTGTCTTCAATCGCTAACAATGTATTTCCGTTAAGATGAATTCCCCATAAGTTGAAGGACACATCAAAAACTTTATCTAAAGTAATTGTACCATTTCCAATAGTAAAAACAACTAATTTGTTTTCATCATTATTAGCTGTATTTCCATCTTGGGCAACTACTAATTTATTTCCAAAAACGGCGATTTCTCTTCCGTTGGAAAAGTCGTTAGCTGATGAGGTAGCCGAAACCGATGGCATCATACCATTATTCAAGCTAGCCATTACGTTGCTATATTCACTAATAGTATTATTCGTTCGATTGAGCTGGTATAATTTATCAGTCGCAGAATTGTAGTAAATACCATCTGCATCATTTGCCGTACTTGCAAATGGATTGCTTGTAATCATAGTGTTATCAGAAACGTCGAAATTCGCAATCATACCAGAAGTATTGGAAGAAGCAAACAACAACTGGTCGTCACAGTCGGCTACTGTCATACCTACAAGTACATTTGTAAAAGGTAGAAAATTAAGTAATAGGCATAGCAATGCCATTAGTAAAAAAGGTTGACTTTTTTTCATTTTGAATTATTTAGAAGTGATTAATTTTTCTAGGAAAAATCGACCTTAATCAAGGTCATTGAATAGTGTTAAATATATTTTTTATGAGGATGTCATATGTTGTATCACATCTTATCTAATATATATTTCGTAGAACGAATCATAGTTAGTATTGTTCATGAGGTTATTTTTAGTTTTTGGAAATTTAAAATTTATGTTCAATTTTATATCTTCTTTTCTTCCCAAATCTATATGCCATACTTGCGCTTGCTACTGTAAACCAGTCATCACCTTCTGAAAATCCTTCATCACTAAATCCATCTAATTGATCCGAAAAAGGCGTATGACTTGACAGCTCCATTCCAAAAACTAAACGATCACTTACGTCCAAATAAAATCCTCCTCCAAAAGGAACAACAAAATTGGTATTTGCACTTCGGTCTGTTGGTTTAGAAAATAATGCTCCAGCTCCTAAAAATAAATAAGGATGAAAATCACGATCTATCGATCTACGATCCAAAAAATTCCATTCGCCAATTACAGTAAATTCTTGAAGAGGTGTTTTAAACCAATAATCTCTCCTGGCTCTCCATTCACCATCACCAGTATGTTTTTGATCATTACCTGCCAATTTAGTAAATAGAATATTTGCTTTAATACTCCATTGAGGACTCAAATTCTTCTTAACAAATACAGCAGCCGTAGCATTGAAATCACTTGCACTCCATATCTTACTGGAAGCAATATCTCCTTGATAATTTGAAAGTCCTAGGCTAACACCAACTTGAATATCTTGACTGAATGTAAAAAAAGAAAAAAAGCATAGAATAGTCGCAATGTAGACTTTGTTCATAATTTTTGTAGGTTTTTAAAATAGTAAGTTCTTGTTCATAATTATTCATAAGTTATTATGGACGAGAACTTAATTGTAAAAATTAAATAAGGTTTTAAAGTTGAACCACCACCTCATTTTAATTGCTCATGGAAATCTTAAATGAAGTAATGATTCAATAAAAACTCTAAACTGTTCCTTTTTTTATATTTTAATAAATGGAGATAAAAGATTTCTAAATTGTATGATTTCAAAATCATTCTATCTCCTGAACTCACAGTCTCTTAACCAGTTGGGTGTCCATAATTTCGACTTTCTATGAGTTACTATCTTTATTAAAACTTGTATTTCTTATGTTTACAATTGATGTTTTATTTTATTTACGAGATATTGTACTAAGCTGGATGTTTTAAAAAACAAGTTGCTACTAAGAGCAACTTGCAATAATCAAGATTAGGACTAATTATAGAGCCACAATTTTAATTCGGTAATGTAGATTCATAATTGGTACAAAGCATATGATAGAACTTTAGGGAGTAGGAAATAAATAACCTACCCATCTGAAGGCTTCTTTTTCAATATGATTTCGCTTCGCTATGAAAAAATGAAGCCGTACCGAAGGGTATGCCTTAATTTTTTCATTTCCTCATATTAAAAAATAATCTCTTCA
>CAKZSH010000023.1 GCA_937918905.1 uncultured Saprospiraceae bacterium | reverse complement strand
CCGTCCACCGTCCACCGTCCACCGTCCACCGTCCACCGTCCACCGTCCACCGTCTACCGTCTCTGAATAATATCTGAGATCTCATCTAACAATACATTCCCATTATAAGGATCATCAATCATTTTATCAAAGAAGGCCTCAATCATAAGGTATTCGTGTTCCATTTGAGGTGTGAATTCGATTTCTATTTTTTTCCAATTGACATGATCGATAGGTTCGCTTTCAAAAAGTAATTCTTTGGTTTGACACTCCTCTCCTATTCCCCAAATACGGATAATTGCAGGTTGGGTAAATAATGCTTTTTTCATCGTTGTTGCATCCGTACTTTTAAAAGTATCAGACATTGCTGCAAACAATTCCATTCCATAAGTTTTTCCTTCTCGTATCGGTTGCTTTAAATATTGATAAATCGACTCCCTTGTAAAATTAGATCGCACCACTAATCCGACATAATACTTTCCTGCGTACGGAGCATGATTCACACCGTAATGTCTTGTCTTTGCAGAATGAGTATCAGGTGGTGTTTCGTGTTTTCCACCACAGTACATCCAACCTGGAGGAATCGCATTGGCAATAGGAGGTCCCCAATCGAAGGATGCATTTCGAAAAGAAATAGTGTCTTGCGCAAAGGCATTTTTTCCAAAAAAGAAAATAAGTAGGAAGAGTAAAGGAAGGTGTTTCATAACTTAAAAATTAATGGAAAAACGTTGGATGGTTTATGTTAGACGTTTTTACGATTTTTTCGAAAACCGTAAAAACGTCCAATGTAAACCATCCAACATTTCACCCCTATTTCTTAATCACTTTAATCAAAGTCCCTCGTGTCACTTGATCCGAAAGTTCCATTCCATTTACGATTGCAAATTCTTCAAATCGTTTTGATTCCAAACCAGCACTTCTAAACGCTGCTGATAAAGTTGAATTTTGAGTAACCGTATGAATATGAATCCGATCTGGTTTTACATTAATTTTTGCTTGATCGGTTAATCGATTAAATCCTTCCATTGTGTTTCGGAAAAGGTTTCTGTAGGCGATAAAATTTGCAGGTTCAGCCATTCCATGGAACAAGTAAACCGTTTGTCCATCTTGAATAAAATAACTTACAATTTTTAAAGCCACTTGCCCTTGCTCGTTAGCTTGTTCTGTTACTATGGCAGTTGCAGGAAAACCATTTACATTCAAGTTTGATCTTTCTACCTCTCTTAATTTATTTTTAGTAACAAAATTTGTTGCAGCTTCTGTGGTCGATTTCTCAGGTGCAAAAGTAAAAATCATCATGGCTTTTCCATCTTTAGGAGCCATCTGAACTTGTTGAGGAGAATTAGCCAATTGCCAACTTGTAGGAACTGGGAATTTGAATTTTAATCCAGGATGATAAAAGACATTATTGTCAACATACCCTTGTTGTGGATCTTCGCCATAAACCATCCCTTCCAACATTCTCAAATATTCATTTCGACCTTCCTTAAAAGTTTTCCCAGGATATTTCGCCTGCTCCTTTTTTGTCAACTCTCCTACTTTCTGATAGCGGTTTAAAGGGTCAGGGTGAGTGGACATAAAAGTTGGAATTCGTTGGCTACCACCTCCTGATAATCTGTTCAATGTTTTGAAAAAACCAGCCATGTATTTTGAATCATAGCCTATTTTTGTAGAGTACTCGACTCCCATTTTATCAGACTCACTTTCATGGTCACGACTATTTTTTAACATCATCAATTGAATACTTTGACCTGCAGACTCTGCGTAATTTCTAAATTCTTTGGAAAGTGCAATACCTGCAATCAAGCCAACCTGACTCAAAATTTGATTTCGTTGTTGCTTCGCAGAATGCCGACCCGTGATGTGTCCAATCTCATGCCCCAACACTCCTGCAAATTCCGCCTCATTATTAAAATGAGCCATGATACCTCTGGTAAAATAAACATATCCACCTGGCAATGCAAAGGCATTTACTACAGGTGAATCCAAAATTTTAAATTCATATTTCAAATGAGATCGATGCGAAATTTTAGCCATCTGCTGCCCCTTTGAATCAATAAATGACTGCATAGTTTGGTCGGGATATAATCCAAAACTCGCTACAATACTTGGGTCAGATTGATCGCCCAAAGCTTGTTCTCTTTTTTCAGACATTACAAATGCCTCTTTTTTTCCAGTAATCGGATTTCTGGAACAAGCAGCCGCTATTATCAATAAAGTCAACGTTAAGAATGCGACTTTTAAAAATTGGATGCTATTTCTTTTCATTTTAATTTGTTTTTAGTTGTAACAATAGGAATAGTTAAGGAATGGAAAAATAATAAATACAGTTTTTGACGGTCTATTTTTTCGCCACCTACCTGCCGGCAAAGGCAGGTTTTTTCCAAAAAAATAATTCCGTAACGTAGGCTATGAAATGATTTTTTTGAAAAAACTGTCAAAAAAATTCCCTCGTCAAAATTCTACATTTATTAATTTTCCATTCCTAAGATTCCCAAAAATAATAAATTTATTTTCAACTCTTTATTTGATATTAAATCAATTTACGTGTTTATCGTTATTAGCTTGTAACCGCCAAATTCATTTGGCTGGTTCTTCCAATGTAGTGTTTAACTATTTTAATACAATGAATATCCTATATTTTAAAAACGACCTGCCAACTGAAGTTGGCGGTTACAACATTTAGACCATTTTAAACGGAATGGTTACTAAAAAAATGTGTTATATAAACGTTATTCTTTTGAAAATTGGAGATATTTGACGGAAAGTTAACTCTCGCCAAAATGAGAAAAAATATTGAATATTTCTATGAAAAAATGCTATTACTTAATTTTATTTATTTGTTTTTGGGGAAAATCATTAAACGCACAACTTGAAGTAAAAGGTAATCTTTACGGTTTCTTATACGATATACCCTACTTATCGACAGAGTTATTTTTAAATAAAAAGGTAGGGTTAGAATTTGGAGTTGGATACAAATTTAAAAATTCATCAGAGATCAGTTATAATAAAAGATCTATGTTTTTTGTTGCTGCAAAACGGTATCTTTTTGCTTCTAATCATTATGAGTATGATAATACTTTTGTAGGATTGTATTTTTCCAATAGAGTAAATTACGATATTCAAAATCAAACATTCAGGAGTAGTCAAAAACAATCTTCAATAATTTTTGGAGGAATGATCGGTAGAAAATGGATGTACACTCAAAGAATATTTATGGAAGCCAATCTTGGCTTGGGCTTCACTAAATCAAAATATGTTCGTGAAACCTCCCCAGACATAATAGATCTTTTAAATCCAATTATAAAGAAAAATAAAGTAAATCCTTTTTTGAGTTTCTTAATTGGTTACCGCTTTTTGAGATGACCATTAAATTGTAATCCTTCGATCTCTTGCCACTACTCTCCATTCTTCATTTACAAATCTATCCTCTCCTACTACAAACGCTTTTTCATATAAAGCACATGTCGGGCAAATATGAATCGGTACACCATAAAGTGGCATTCCAATTTTATAATTCGAGTTATTTCCAACATCCAATACCATGTGTTCCTCACTTTGAGATACCGCTTTCGCATCAGGAAGATTAAAAAAATGGACTCTTGGGAATGGATTCTCCGCAGCAATATTTTTATGCCCTAAATCGACACAAATCAAATTATGACTAGGTTTAGAAATGATTCGACTGATGACCAATGCCGCATAATCAAATTGTTGCTCCGGCAATAAATGATCGTATCCATAATCCCATAACAAACAAGTTCCGGGGCTACAATCTATTTCTTCTCGCTGTGCATGTACTGTAAAACTTGGCGAACCTCCTGCCACAATCTTAGGTTTTTCAATACCTAACAATACAATTTCATCAATCAATTTTTCTACTAGTTGAAAACATTTATCACTTCTTTTTTTCCTTTTGGAAAAATCGGAATCTCGAATATGTCCATCATAAACATGAAATCCAACAGGTTCAACCCCTTTTAATTTTTTACAAAAAAGAAATAAATCCAATGCGCCTTGATCTGCAAAGACACCAGTACGATGTTGACCAACATCTAAATCTAACCACACTTCTATCCTCTTATTTTCTTCTTGAAAAATATCAGAAAGGTATTGTGCCGCATCCTGGTCATCTACTAAGCAGGTGTATTTTGTTTCTGGAAAATGTTCAACCAATTGTAGTAATCGATTGGCTTTCGGCCCAACAGGTTGATAGGCTAACAATACATCTACAACTTTGCATTGTCCCAACATTTCTGCTTCTGCGATAGTTGCACACTTGAATTTGTTGATTCCATTTTGTTGTTGCAATTGAACAACTTCTGCCATTTTATGGGTTTTGACATGTGGGCGCAGGCGTTGGGTGTCTCCTACTATCTCTTGCATACGTTCAATATTTTTTTGAATGCGATGTGGATAGACGACTAAGGCGGGTGAGTCAATTTCATTGATATTTTGGATTTCGTACCAGGTCATGTTATTGTTTTTTTTTCAATCCTTGTTCAATCAAAATCAAAATGTCAATCAAAATCAAAACACAAATTGTGAATCAAAATTATTGTGATTTTTGATTTTGATTGACTTTTTGATTAATTAAATTATTTTTTCTTTACCTCTTGAAGAGGTAGAGCAAAATCAAATTGAGCAATTTTATTTATTGCAAAATATGTATCCAAACCAGCCACTCCAACAGTCTCTATTTTTTCCAACAATATATTTCCATCTTCTGCTAATGCAATTTCTGGCAAGATGACTTTCTGTATTTTTCCAACAATCAAAATATTTCCATTTGCTTTAATCAAATGCTCCTCTTCAAAACTCAACCCTACTTTAATTCCACTTTCTTTGACAAAAGGTATTGGAAAATCTTCCACATATTGTTCCGTCAATTGGCATTTCTCAAATTCCGAAATTCCTTTTTCAAATTTTGCAGAAGTGTGATGGGCATTTTTTACAAATGAAGACTTGACTTGATTGATAGTAAAAAAGCCTTTGTTTTTAATGTTTTCATAAGTTTGTCGAGGTACGGTAAGTGGTCGTTGAAATAATCCCATACAAGGTGGATTGGCACTAATATGTGTAACGGAATTAAAAATGGCTAAATTAGAAACCCCATTTTCATCCAACGTTCCTACAAGATTAGCATTGCTAATACCGCAGAGTTTTGTAATAAAATTAACTCTATAAAATCGTTCGAAGGCTTGTATATCAGATAGGTCGAATATTTTTTCCATGGAAAATTTGATTTGGCTGTAAAATAAAAAAACTACTTGACATAACATCAAGTAGTTTTTTAGGTTTAAACTATTTCAAATAAAATTCAAATTTCTTTGGTGATTCGTTGCTGGTGATTAGTGATTGGTAACTCGTGATTCGTTTCTACAAACTATTTAAATAAACTAATCACGAGTCACGAGTTACTAATTATACTTAATTTGATTATTTCTATACTCTATATATTTTTCCAGATAGATAAAATCCTCTGTCAATTTATATTCTTCAGGCGTAAGTGGATAGGATTGGATATCTACATAATTGATTTGAGTAGCAGCCGTTTTTTCTCCAAGGCAGGCTTCTAACAAGGCATGCACGCCTATTTTAAATAAGTCATTTTTTTCCTCTTCATACTCTGGCATATATACTCGAATCGCACTCACATCTGGATACTCGACTAATTCAATAGGAACAAATCGTAAGTTTTTAGGATCAAAAATAATTCCTCCTACGTTAACTTTTATTTCAAAACCATCAGCAGGTTTAAAAGCAACAACTTCCCAATTTTCATAAATGGGTGCAAGGCTGACAAGTTCTTCTACTTTCGGAAAATTTTCAATAATTCCATTGGCGGAGATGGTGAGGGTTCTGACTGGGCTTCCAATTTTACCCCCAATTTGAAAGGAAAGTTTAGGGTAGTATTCTCTTAGTTTAGTTTGGAGTTCCATGTACAATTCTTTGTGGTACATTTCTTTGATTTCGTAAAATCTATCTTTATTCTCTCCAAACCAATTCCAAAACATTTCTGCAGTTATCATATTCGGCTTTTAAAATGATAAATAAAACTATATGATAGTTTCACAAATCATTCCAAATTAATTTTGAATTTTGAATGATTGAATTTTGAATGTGTTGAAAATCGTGTATCAAATAGGGAATGTAAGATTTTCGGCACCTTCAAGATTCAATCATTCAAAATTACTAATAGGAACCATAATATCTTCTAATAAACCACTCTAAAATCAAGAGTCCAAGTAGGGCAAAAAATATCCATCGGACATTTATAATTGAACGGGTTTTTGACGTTTGATAAACGACTGGTTTAATCACATTTTCAGAAGTCAATGAATTGGCGATCGAACTGATATTATTAGGATAAACCAATGACCCACCATATTTTTCACTTAATAATTTGAGCACGCCATGGTCGGCCGTTGTTTCAAATATTTCAAGTTGGATTGGTTGCACACTAAATTTTCCATTGTAAACCAATTGCTCTCCTGCACTATTTACAGTTCCTCTAAATTTATAATTACCTACTGGAAAAATTTTATCTCGCAACGTGTATGACTTTGCAGTTTTACTAAAAGTAAAATTAAAATCCTTGCCTTCGCTATTCGTAATCGTTATTGTCGCATCTGGATCATTAATCAATTCATAACTTTGATTATATAATTCCGCATCAAAATTAATAGATTCATTTTCACTAAAAATATTTTTATCCAAGCTAATTCTAAACTTTCGCTTGTCTTCTTTTAAGGTCAAATACTGAATACTTTTCCCTAAAATCTCTTCAAAAATATCGTGATTTTCATGTTGTAAAAAGTCAAATAATCGCCACTTCCAAATACCCTCGGCTGCAAGAACTCCTATTTTTGTATTGCTTTGTTCGCCAAAAAGTAAAAGTGGATATTTCGTATCAATCTTTCCAATTCGTTGATACAGAAGGACATGTGTATTAGCATTATCTTTAAACTCTCCGAAGGGAGCCAACAAAGGAGAAAACTTAGGTAACTCATTTTTGACCTCATCACTTATCGTAAACAATCCAAAAATAGGAGAAACACTTGCCTGTACATCATTGGTATTTCGACCATCACCGCTGATGGTTAAAACGGGTTGTACATTACTAAATTTACTTAAATTAGATTGACTTCCAACAATATACAAACGTGGGATATTTTTTGAATTTAAACTACTGATGACTGAAGAAGCATCATTCGTTTTACTTGGCAACTGGTGCATGATAACAAAGTCATAACTTGCCAAATTGACTTTCATATTATTAATGTAAGTCGTAGCGACCTCGTAATTTTTATTTTTTGAAACAACTTGCTTGATCGCAGTCAAATCAGGATGAGGAGAATTAGCAACAATCAATATTTTTTGTCGTGCATCCAATACGTCGATAAAAATATCTTTTGAATTATTGGCAGTTGTCACTTCATCTTTAACTGTGTTGAGACTGATACGATAGCGTTGTACACCACTTGCATTGGCATCTAAAATGATTTCTTGTGTATTGAAAAAATCATTTTTATTGATGGCAATAGGAATTTGTTTGAGCCGACTTGAAGCACCATCTACAATTTTTGAAACCGTAAGATTAGTGTTATTGCCTGTACAATTTTTAGCAACAATATCTACTTGAATACTAAACTTGTCGCCGAGGTAAGCGATTTTATTGTGGAAAACTCGTTTGAGTACTAAGTCTTTTTTAGCCGTCGTATCGCCCAATGCGATAGCGTAAATGGGAGCAGACAATTTTGTCCCTGCGTAAATAGGATTACTCCCTTGATTATAAATTCCATCCGTCGCCAACACCACAGCACCTAAATTTTGATTGCTGTACAAGTCATACATCGTCTTTAAAAATTCCGAAATATTACTCACCTTATCTTTAAATTCAAAATCAATTCCTTCTCGAACAGTTTCGCCAAACGCATATTCTTTGACCTCATATTTTTCACTTAACTGGGTTTTGAGATCTTTAAATGACTGTTGGTAAGTTTGAGTTTCTTGCTCGCTCATATCAGCAAGAATGGATTCAGATTGGTCTTGTGCCAATACAATTACAGGTTTCTTGGTTTCGGTAACTAACGACTTGAGCAATGGCGAAAGCAACAACATAGCAATGAACGTCACACTCAAAAAACGAATAAGTCCTAGTATTCCATTCAGTCGGCCAGCTTGCTCTCTAAAGGTCGTATCTCTAAAATACAATAACCCTGCTACTGCGAAACCTAAAAATGCACACAATAAAATATACCACGTTGGATATTGAAAAGTTAAATTTTCCAAATTTTAAGGATTGATGGTTTGAAGGATTTAAGGATCAAACTTCTTCAGCTATTTCTTATATGGAAAATGTGCCGTCCCTTTGGGACTTAACAATACTTTTACATTATTTTTTCTACCGATACTTCGTCCCTCTGGGACTTTTTATTTATTATTAGCCCCAGAGGGACGAAATATCGGTAGAAAAAGTTAATCTCATTTTTTTCAAAAAGTCTCAGAGAGACGACATTTTTACATATAAGAAATAGCTGAAATTTCTTTTCCTTTTTACCTAATTTATTGATAATCAGATATTTAGAGGTTTTAAAGTTTATTCATTTATTTTAAAATGAATACTTCATTTTTCCCCTAAAAACGCTCAAAGATACATTACGAAAATAAAGATGCAAAGTTTAAGGAATTTTAATGTCTTTCTAAATAACCTTTGCGGTAAATATGACGTTATTATTTTAAATTAAACTTGTTTTTAGTCTTTTGTTGTTCGTAAATTGTTCGCTTTAACAGACAACAAAATTTTAGAAACGTTTCATTGAGAGGTGAGATTATCGGTATTGGGTATTGAGACATTCCAAAAATATGATTTTCGAAAATCTCAATACCCAATACTCACAATCCCAAATCTCACTAAAAAATAGATATGATGAAAAAAATATTCACAATTGCATTTTTCTTTTTTATAGCAATGCAAGTTCAGGCAGCCTACATGGTTTTGCCAATGGACACTAAACAAAAAGATCATCTCAAAGCTTATGGTATCACTTTTTGGGTACTCAATAATGGTGGGGAAGCATTTTGGTTGTTAAATCATCGAGGTGGAAGTTTTGCGTTTCGACATAATATCATTTTTGAAAAAGAATGTAAAACTCGAAATGTTTCTTTTGAAGTAATTCCAGATGCGGCCTTTGCAAAAATCCAAAGAGAAATTGGAAATCCTGAAGTTAATCAAGATGTTATCAAATTAGAAGTCGCTCCAAAGATCGCAGTTTACACGCCTGAATTTAATGCAAGAGGAGAACGCCTGCAACCTTGGGACGATGCGGTGACCTTAGTTTTGACCTATGCTGAAATTCCTTATGAAACTATTTATGATGCAGAAGTTGTAGAAGGAAAATTGGCAGAATTTGATTGGTTGCATTTGCACCATGAAGACTTTACAGGTCAGTATGGGAAATTTTATCGAATGTATAATAGCTATCCTTGGTATAAAGAAAATGTAAAACAGATGGAGGAGTTGGCAAAAAGGTTAGGGCATTCCAAAGTATCGCAACTAAAATTAGATGTCGTAAAAAATATAAAAGAATATGTTGGCGGCGGCGGTTTTATGTTTGCAATGTGCTCCGCTACAGATACTTATGATATTGCGTTGGCTGCCGAAGGAATAGATATTTGTGAACATATGTATGATGGCGATGGCATGGATCCCAATGCGCAAAGCAAATTGGATTATTCAAAAACTTTTGCTTTTAAAGATTTTCAACTTATTCGAGATCCTTTCGAATATGAATATTCCTCTGTTGATAATTACAGAGGTCGAAATGTAAATCCTAAACAAGATTACTTTTCACTATTTGATTTTTCTGCAAAATGGGATCCTATTCCAACTATGCTTACTCAAAATCATACACGAACGGTAAAAGGTTTTATGGGACAAACAACGGCTTACCGTAAGCAATATTTAAAATCTGATGTGTTGATTTTAGGGGAAAATAAACCTGCAGGTGAGGTTCGATATATTCATGGTACTTATGGTGAAGGCACTTGGAGTTTTTATGGTGGTCATGATCCTGAAGATTATCGACACTATGTGGAAGATCCAGAAACGGATTTGAGTTTACATCCAAATTCTCCTGGGTATCGGTTGATTCTAAATAATGTTTTGTTCCCGGCAGCGAAGAAGAAGAAAAAGAAAACCTAAGGTAAGATTATGGATTTAGGATTGGGGGTGTTAAGAGAAATTCATGACACGTAATTTAGCCACGGACTTTGACGGACTTTACTCTAACGTATTTCGACTTTTCACGGACTTTTTTATTTTCCTTTGGAAAATATCGAATTATGTTGAAAATTTTCCAAAGGAAAATTCAGAAGTCCGTGAAAAGTCATAATACGTTAGAGTAAAGTCCGTCAAAGTCCGTGGCTAAAATACCTCAAAATATTTTTCTTAACACGCCTAATTAAAGATTATGGATATCCTTTTAACGTAAATCTAATTTGGAAGGAAAACACGTTTTTCGACCATCTTGAATCCTTAATCCATAATTTTAAATCTTAAATCAAAAACCCCGTAGCATGTGATGTGTTACGGTTTTTTTGTTTTGGGGAAAAATTATTTCAATTATATTTAGGGAGTAGGAAATAAATAACCTACCCATCTGAAGGCTTCTTTTTCAATATGATTTCATAAAAAAATGAAGCCGTACCGAAGGGTATGCCTTAATTTTTTCATTTCCTCATATTAAAAAATAATCTCTTCATACGGGT
>CAKZSH010000022.1 GCA_937918905.1 uncultured Saprospiraceae bacterium | reverse complement strand
AACAAACCATATAAATTCACCTTGAGCCCAATTTATTAAATTCTTAAAAAAATAATTTAATGAGAAACACTCTACTTTTTGCTATTCTTTTATTTTTTACAAATACACTTTTTTCACAAATGGCAGTTTGCGATGATGCGAATAATGACAACATTTGTGATTTTAGTGAATACATACATATCGACCAATTTGGATATTTACGAGCTGCGAATAAAGTAGCAGTCATCAGTAATCCTCAGGTGGGATTTAATTCCAATGACAGTTTTACTCCATCCAATCAATTAGAAGTTCGATCGGCCATTGATGATGCGATTGTTTATTCAGGTGCGATTCAGATTTGGAATAACGGAGCAACTCATACCCAATCAGGAGACAAAGGTTGGTGGTTTGATTTTTCGAGTGTGGGAGCAATAGGAGAGTATTTTATTTATGATCCAATTCAAGAAGTGCGTTCGCCTAATTTTAAAATAGGGAATGATGTGTATGGAGACGTAATTAAATCTGCTATGAAAATGTTTTACTACAATCGTTGCAATGCCACTAAAGAAGCCCCCTATGCAGCAGCAGATTGGACGGATGGAATGAATTTTATGAATCCATTGCAAGATGCCAATTGTCGATATGTTTATGACCAAGGGAATGCAAGTTTGGAAAAAGATTTATCGGGTGGATGGTTTGATGCAGGAGATTATAACAAGTATGTTACATTTACGAATCGAGTGATTCATGATTTACTTTGGGCGTACAAAGAGAATCCAGAAGTGTTTGGTGATGATTGGAATATTCCAGAAAGTGGAAATGGAATTCCTGATATTTTGGATGAGGTAAAATGGGAATTAGAATGGTTATTAAAAATGACGAATGCCGACGGTTCAGTTCATATCAAAATGGGAAGTATCTCACATTCCGATAATGCAGCTGCTCCCCCAAGTATCAATACCGATCAACGTTACTATGGACCTACTTGTACTTCTGCTGCAATTGCCAATGCAAGTATGTTTGCACATGCAGCAAAAGTTTTCCAACAATATCCTTCCATGAGTAATTTTGCAAGTACATTGGAGACCAATGCTTTGAATACTTGGAACCATGTTTTGCCTGCGCTCAACAGTAATAACCTTGACGAAAATTGCGATGATGGAACGATCAAAGCAGGTGACGCAGACTGGAGTGCTAACGATCAAAAAGAATATGCTGTTGCGGCGGCTGTCTATCTTTTAGACTTGACTGGGGAAGATATTTACAATCAATATGTGGTAAATCATATGAATGATTTGTCGATGGTGGGGAGTGCTTATTGGGATGTTTATAAAATGCCAGCTAATGATGCAATACTTCACTACACTACTTTGAGTGAGGCGAATGCTTCGATTGCGACTCAGATAACTACTTCATTGACAAATGCATCAAGTAATAATTGGGGTGGTTATTTTGGATGGAATACTGATGATTTATATCGGTCTCATATGCCTACGAGTGCCTATCATTGGGGGAGTAATTTGACTAAAGCAGGTTACGGTGTTCTCAATAATCTTTTATTAAAATATGGAATTAATTCAAATGCAGCTCAAGGATATTCCTTTAAAATATCAGAACAAATCCATTATTTTCATGGAGTAAATCCTTTGGGTTTAGTTTATTTATCGAATATGTATGGACTCGGAGGTGATCGTTGTGTCAACGAAATGTACCATACTTGGTTTAATAATGGAACGAATTGGGATAATGTTTTGACCTCGCTTGGCCCTCCTCCAGGTTATGTAGTAGGTGGTGCCAATAAAGATTTTACGATTGGAACTATTAGCCCTCCTTCGGGACAACCTGCACAGAAAAGTTATTTGGATTGGAATACTGGATGGCCTCAAAACTCTTGGGAAATCTCTGAACCTGCCATCTATTATCAGTCAGGTTATATTCGATTATTGGCAAGTCAGGTAGTGGAAATTTCTACGTCTACTGCTCCTATGATTGAAAAAGAAGAATTAGTAATTGTATTGTTACCAAATCCAGCAAAGGATCAAGTGACCATTCAGATGAATGCTGATGTAAATGATAATGCGTTAATAAGTCTGTTTTCTGCTGACGGGAAAGAATTGTTACAAAAAATGAGATTCGAAACATTGAAAGGAGATAATCAATTTTTGATTTCTTTGGAAGGATGGAATGATGGTTTGTATTTTGTAAAAATTGAATTGGAAAAGGAAGGCGGGGTTGCTGTGAAGAAATTAGTGGTAAAGAATTGATTTTTCGACATGGCTTTTACGTACCACGACTCTTTGAGTCGAGACTTGGTATTCGAAAACGCGACGACTCAGAGAATCGTGGTACGTGAAAGCCGTGTTAAAAAAAGATTTCTTGTGCGACTCTAAAAGTATTGGCATGCGCTTCAACAATATGCGCTACTCTCTCAGAATAACCTCCACCCATACTCACCGCAACTGGAATGTTATTTTTTTTACAAAGATCAAAAACAATACGATCACGAGTTTTACAACCTTCGATACTCATACCAAGCCTTCCCAACTTATCTGTTTCTAAAATATCAACTCCTGATAAATAAAAAATAAGATCAGGTTCAACTTCATCAATGAGGCGAGGAAGGGTTTCGTTTAAAATTTTTAAAAAAGGCGCATCAGTCGTTCCATCAGGTAGTCCAATGTCGAGGTCTGATTTTTCTTTTCTAGTAGGATAGTTTTTTGCACCATGCATACTGAAAGTGAAAACCCTTTTATCATTTTCAAATAATTTAGCTGTACCATTTCCTTGATGAACATCGAGGTCTACAATTAAAATTTTATCTACAATGTTTTTTTGTAACAAATGATTTGAAGCAATTCCAAAATCATTGAGTACACAAAATCCTTCTCCATGATCGGCAAAAGAATGATGCGTTCCACCTGCTACATTCATTGCACATTTATTTTCCAAAGCCAGCATCGCACAGTCAATCGTACCTTGTGCAATATGCCTACCTCTTTCAATTAAATTAGCTGAAAGAGGAAATCCAATTTTACGAATTTCTTTTTTAGAAAGGGTGAGTGTTTTTAGTTTTTCCCAATATTCCAAATCATGGGTAAGCAGTAAAGTTTCTTCGGAAATTTTTTTAGGATGAAAAAGTTGGGATTCGGAAATGCTGCCTTCGTAGATGAGTTGTTCTGGAATCAACTCATATTTTATCATTGGAAAACGATGTCCATCTGGAAGTTGATATTTGTAGATAGGGGAGAAGGCTATTTTTAGCATGGAAAAGCTTGAATATTTTTTATTTTTTAGAAAGTAGAAAATGAATATCGAACAATAGAACAAGGATTTAAGATTTGAGAAGTGTGTCGAATAATTTTGACTCACCGTTTTTTGACAGACTTCTCAAATCTTAAATCCTTGTTCTATTGTTCGATATTCATTATTTCCTTTATCGTTGTAAAGTAACATCACCCTTAAAAATTTGGGTAACGCCATCCTTAAATTCTATTTCTGCAAAGTAAACATAAACTCCAGGATTTAGTTCTTTATTTTTAAAAAATCCATTCCATCCAAATGAAGGGTCATTAGGTTGAAAATCTTCGGCAGAATAAACAACTTCTCCCCAACGAGTAAATATTTTAAAGTTTTTCACTTCCACAACATCTTGCCCTGCATTGATATAGAAAATATCATTCACTCCATTATCGTCAGGTGTGAAAGCATTTGGAATATAAACCCTACGGAATTTTTCAACATTAATAATTACAGTATCACTTGCCTCGCAACCATTTTCATCAAACATCAAGATGCTGTATTCGGTTTCATAAGTAGGTGTAACAAATTGACTTGGACAATCCAAACAAGTTGCAGTCGTAGACCAAAAGATTTCTGAAGGAGTAAAGTTTTCAGTAGTAGGGATTAATTCGATGCTATCTCCTAATTCGATAGTTTGGTCATCACCAAGTGTAACTGTTGCTTCGAGTGGATCTTGGATAAGAATATTTGCACCTACTGCACAACCAAAGTCATCAGTAATTGCTAGGTTGTGAAATCCAGGGAGTAGAAAATCAAATATTGTAGTATCGCTTTGAACAGATGAAAATGCAGCACTATCAATAGAATAATTATAGTTGCCTATTCCACCTGTAATATTGGTAAGGATGATTTCACCATCTATAGCATCCGCACAAGGTGGTGGAACAGAGATGTAATCAAATTGAATCGCATCAGGTTGAGTGACTTCCGCTGATGCAGTTGCAGAGCAACCTGTGGCATCAGTAATTGTGATTTCATAAAATCCTGCGGGAGCATTGTTAATCAAAGGTGTAATAACTCCATTGCTCCATTGATAATTAAATGGAGGTGTACCGCTTGTGGGGCCTGCAACTAATTCTCCATCGCTTCCTCCAAAGCAACTCACATTGTAAATATCATATTGAGTGGTAACTGCAATTACAGCATTGATATCTTCAATTTCTACTTCAAGTTGGTCAAAGGGGAATACAGCATCACAATTAGAATTTGTAAGTGAAATATCCAATAGTGAATAAATTGTAGAAGTAGAAGGCGCAACGGTAATCGTATGTCCATCACTAATTCCAGTTAATGTAATTGGGGTAATTCCTTCTGAGTAGGTGACATCATAAGTGGTGCCTCCATTTAAAGTGAAGGTAATTGTTGTTTCGCTTCCAGGACAAATTGGACTTGCTGAAACTGCAAAAGAACCTGATACCGCATTTTCAAAACTTAAATCAATTGTAACAATACTATCACATCCATTGCTACTTCCTCCTATGATGGTTTCAACTCCCATTGGATTGGCTGAGTTGTAAGGATTTCCATTAACGAAAATTTCTTCTCCATCACATAAAGTATCATCAATCAAGTTGGTTACCGCATCGGTAATGTTTAGGGTGACTTCTTGAATATCAGAGACACAATTACCATCAGTTACGATAGCAAAAACGGAAGTTGAACTGGAATTAAAAATTGAACTAATTGGCATGGTTGCGTTAGCATCGCTAAACCAGTTGACGGTATTTGTAGTACCTCCATTTACGATATTAGCTAAAATATCTAAGTCAAAATTAGCTGTACCATTTCCCGTATCACATTGTGTATCAGAAGCGGGGAATGCGGTTAAATTATTTCCTACAGTCAGAACAACTTCTTGAATATCAGAGACACAATTACCATCAGTTACGATAGCAAAAACGGAAGTGGAATTGGTATTGAAAATAGAACTGATTGGCATGGTTGCATTGGCATCGCTAAACCAATTGACGGTATTCGTAGTTCCGCCATTTACGATATTAGCTAAAATATCTAAGTCAAAATTAGCTGTACCATTTCCCGTATCACATTGTGTATCAGAAGCGGGGAAGTTTGAAGGTTGCGGATTGACAATTAAATCAACTGCAACCGTGTCAGAGGCACATTGTCCATCTTGAATGGCAGCATAAATTGTTGTTGTATTTGTATTTAACGTAGATGTCGTAATGGAAATATTTCCATTTTCATCTTCGAACCAATTGACATTTAAATTACTTCCACCATTCACTTCATTTGCTAAATCATCTAAATCAAAAGTAGCCATTCCATTTGCATCAGCACATTGAATGTTTGAGGAAGGTAAAGCTGTAACAGAATTATTTACAATAAGAGTTACTGGTATTAATTCTGAAAAACAAACTCCATCAAAAACTTGTGCCCACATCACCTGATTGGTAATTGAGGTGATTGGCCCACCAGAGATTGGAGTTACCATATTTTGAGCAAACCAAAAAACAGTATCTGTTGGATTGTTTATAATTTGAGC
>CAKZSH010000021.1 GCA_937918905.1 uncultured Saprospiraceae bacterium | reverse complement strand
TCGAAATATGATTGTCAGAACTTCGACTACGGGAGAGGTGATGCTATTATTAAGTGTAGGAGAAAATAATCAAGAAAAAATCGACACTTATATGAATGCGGTTTTGGAAAAAAATCCATTCCTGACTTGTGTTTATTTTACGGTCAATAAAAAATTAAATGACTCGTGGGGCGATTTGGAAATGGTGCATTTTCATGGAAAAAAAACTATCGAAGAATATTTAGGAAAAGTGAAATTTGAGATAGGCCCTAAATCATTTTTCCAAACCAATACAAAACAAGCCGTTCGATTATTTGCTGTCGTGAAAGAATTTGCAGAACTCTCAGGTGAAGAAAATGTTTATGATTTATACACAGGATTGGGGAGTATCGGATTGTACATTGCTGACCAATGTAAGCAAGTTGTCGGTATCGAAGAAATTGCAGCGGCGATAGAAGATGCGAAAGAGAATTGCGAACGAAATGATATTAAAAATGCAATCTTTTACGCAGGTGATGTAAAAGATATTTTGACAAAAGAGTTTTCTGAAAAACATGGAAAACCTGATGTGGTGATTACCGATCCGCCAAGAGTGGGGATGCATGCAAAAGTTGTAGAGATGTTGTTAGAATTGGAAGCACCGAAGATTGTTTATGTGAGTTGTAAGCCTTCTACGCAGGCGCGTGATTTGAATTTATTAAAAGAAAAATACGATGTGTTGAAAGTGCAACCTGTGGATATGTTTCCGCAGACGCATCATATTGAGACGGTGGCGCTACTAGTAAGACGGGTTTCGAAACCCGTTTAGAAGGTTAATTTCTTTCTAAATACGGATTGTCCAAAAATGACAATTTTTATTTTAAGTTGTCGTTTTTGGACAATTTTTGTATATTGCAGAAATAAGTTAAACCAACTACATTTATAATGTATATACTTGACATTCAAGCTAATACTTTAGTTGAATCTGAAATTGTAAAGGCGACTTTAAAGGATATGCCTTTGAAAAAAGATGGTTGGAATTTCAATTGGAAAACCACTATTAAAAAGAAAGATACAGAAACATATGTTTTAAGACTTAAATCAAATCCTTCCTCTACCCAAGGTGTTTTACATTTAAGAAAAATGAGTGGGATGTTATTTATGGATTTAGTCGAAATTGCTCCTCATAATATTGGACAAAAATATAAAAGATATGATTATATCGCAGGGTGTTTGATTGCGTTTGCCTGTAGAGAATCATTTAGAATGGAGAGTAATTATAAAGGTTTTTTATCCTTTGAATCAAAAACAGAACTAATCAAGTTCTACGTAGAAAAGTATTATGCAAAATTAATAGCAGGACAAAATATGTATATAGAACCAAGTAATGGAAAGCGTTTAATTGACGAGTATTTAAATAGAAAAAATAAATAGGCATGGCAAAGAATAAATATGTAGAACCTCAAAATGGACTGCTAACCAATCCAATAAATGTTAATTCCAAAGAATTCAAGGAGTTTAAACGAATCCTTTCTGAAAGAGTAAATTCATTAACAGAAAAAGAAAAATTGGAAATTGAACTTTTTTCACTTCAAGTTAAAGTAGAAAACTATCTTAATTCGAATGAAGATGAAGTACAAACAGTAGGAGATTTTCTAAGATTATACATTGATAGATTAGGATTAAAACAAAATAAACTAGCAAAATACATAGGACTCAATCCATCTAATTTCAACAAAATATTATCAGGGAATCGTAAAGTGAATTTTGAGTTATCATTCATGCTTAGTCAGATATTTAATTTAGATCCAAAAGCATGGATTTTAATTCAAGTGAAAAATGAATACATAGAATTGAAAAAAGATAAAGCCAAATATTTTCAGAAATATAATTTGGAAGATTTGAAGAGTGCATAAAAAAAACTTATTAAAAATAAAATTCGAAGTAAATCTTCTAAGCCTCCTTATGACAAAAGAAAGAAACTACGACAAATTAGAAAACGCAATAAAACCCTTCAAACCAGTTTTAGGCAAAGCCGTCGATACTGTTTTGGAGCAAGAAATTTCAAAATATCCCATTTTTGTTTTACACAAACAAGAAATGGAACTCGGTATTCCACTCAAAAATGAAATCAATACCCCTAATGATTGGTTAGTCAATTTATCCACTTTAGAAGAATTTTCAACCAAACAAGTCATTGAAGCCAGCCGAATTACTCGTTTTACCAAAGTATATAAAAATCCACAAGAATTTTTGTGCCTATTTGTTTTAGACGAATTTGGAGCAAATTTTGTATTCCTTCCCCGTAGTTAGAATAATTAATTTTGAATTTTGAATGAGTGAATTTTGAATGTCACGAAAAATCGTAGAAATCGTTTTTCGTCATATTCAAAATTCAAAATTCATCATTCAAAATTAACCCAAGAGAATCCATTTTTTTAATCCTCAATAATTTTTAATATTTTGGATAATAATTATTCACCAAACGGCGGAGGTATTTCGCAAGGTTCAACGACACAGGATGCCACAATAATGGAGCAAATGCCGAATTACGAACCACACAATAAAATTCTATTAATCGAGGATAACCCGGGTGACGCCCGCCTTGTAGAGATTTTATTGATGGAATCGGACTTGCTCAATTGCAAAATTACCAATAAAGTAAATCTAGCAGATGGAATGGCAGCCCTCGAAGAGGCAGATGATTACGCAGCCATTTTGTTGGATTTAACACTTCCAGATAGTCGAGGTTTTGAAACCCTCGAAACGCTTATCGCTAAATATCCAGATAATAATGTAATCGTTCTTACAGGTCTTCAAGACAAAAGTCTTGGGATTAATTCTGTAAAAGCAGGTGCGCAAGATTTCTTAATCAAAGGTGCATTTGACTCTGACCAATTATCAAAATCACTTCGATATTCTATCGAACGGAACATGGTTTTGAAAAGATTGGAGGAAACACAACGGATTGCAAATATTGGAAACTGGGAATACACTCCTTCGACCGAAGAGTTTTTAGCATCAGATCAAATCTTTAGAATTTTCGGTTTAGAACCACGTAAGACGGTTTTAAATTATATCAATATTTTAAAAGAAAATCATCCTTTCCGAGAGGTCAATGAAATTCATCAAGAAGCATTGGCGAATCAAGGAAGCAGTATTCGAAAAGATATTCGAATTGTCAAAAAGGATGGAACTGCTCGCTATGTTTTTGTTCAATGCAAAGCAAGTGTCAACGCAGAAAGCAAAGTGATCTTGACTGGAATCATGCAGGACATCACCGAGCGGAAAAAATCAGAAGAAGAATTACTTCAAAGTCAAGAGAAATATCAAGACATTTTTAACCAATCAAAAGATCCGATTTACATCTGCACTTTTGATGGGAAATGTGAAGTGTTTAATGTCGCGTTGGAAGAACTTTTAGGAAGTTCAAAAGAAGAGATTGCTGGGATGAATATTCATAATTTATTTTCTGCTACGGGAGAAAAAGGAATGGATGAATTTTATGATCGGCTAAAAAGAAATAAAGAGGTTACAGATTTTGAGGTGACTGTAGAACGAAAAGATGGAGACTCAAGATACTGTACGATTACTGCAACGATGTTGGATTCTGAAAAGCCAAGTTACAATGGAGTTATCAGAGACATCACAGAACGTAAGCAAGCGGAAGCACTTCGTAAAGCAAGAGATTTAGCTCGTACTTCTGCTAAGATGAAAGAGAAATTCATCGCAAGTATCAGTCACGAGATGCGGACTCCAATGAATGCAATTTTAGGGATGAGTAACTTGGTAATACAAACCGATCTCAATCCTGAACAATATAATTACATCAGTTCGATCAAGCAATCTTCAGAATTGCTTTTAGGAATCGTCAATGATATTTTGGAGATTTCTACTTTGGAGAATGGAAAAATTGCTTTTGAAAATAAAGACTTTGATCTACAAAAATTATTAGACAATTTGGTCAACGTAATGAAATATAAAGTTGAAGAAAAATCACTTCAACTCATCGTAGACATTCAAGAAAATGTACCACGCTATATCAAAGGAGACAAGTTGAGGTTGAACCAAGTCTTATATAATTTGGTAGGAAATGCGGTAAAATTTACAGATACTGGTTCTATTCATATTCGAGTGATGAACTTGTACGATGGAGATGATAATGTCTTTTTAAAATTTGAAGTAGAAGATACAGGAATCGGAATTCCTAAAGATAAAGTAGCAGCAGTTTTTGAAACCTTTACTAGAATTCGAACGAAAGATCGAATTTATGAAGGAACAGGTTTAGGACTTTCTATTGCTAAAAATTTGGTAGAACAGCAAGGTGGAAAAATTGGAGCAACAAGTGTTCATGGCGAAGGTTCTACATTCTTTTTCGATTTAGTATTTGATATTGGAACGCTTGATGAAGCAACTGCACCAACTCCTGAGTTGGATGATACGATTCGATTGGATCGACCAGTTCGATTGCTTTTAGTAGAGGATAATAAATTGAACCAAATGGTTGCGAAAAAGACGCTACAGAAAAAGTGGCCAGACATCGATATCACAATTGCCGACAATGGTCAACTTGGAGTTGAAGCAGTAAAAGCTAAAAAATTCGACATCGTATTGATGGATATTCAAATGCCAATTATGGATGGCTACGAAGCGACTCAATACATTAGAAAAAATATGCCTCCTGAAATTGCGAATATGCCAATCTTAGCAATGACCGCTCATGCGAACATTTCAAAAGATCACTCGTATCGTGAATATGGAATGAATGATTTTGTATTAAAACCATTCAAACCAGAACAATTATTTGGAAAAATAGCTCAATACGTCAATCAAAAAATAACCTAAATTCGACTTAGCAATTTGCCAGTTGAAGAATCAAATTAGTTTTAAAAATGGAAGTAAAAGTGTATAATTTTATCAACCTAGATTACCTCGACATGATGTCGGATGGGGATTTGGAAATGAAGAAAGTGATGTTGGATATGCTTTTTGAGGAGCTGCCTCAGGAGATTGCAAAAATGCGCCAACTCACAAATACAAGTGATTGGAACGAACTAAAATCAGTTGCCCACAAGATGAAGTCTACTTTATCATTTGTTGGATGTGACCCGATGACAAGTTCCAATTCTGATATTGAAATGATTTGTAAAGATGGAGGTGATACTGCGAAAGTGGAACCTTTGATGGCTGTTTTAGAAAGTAATTTGGATAATGTAATGTCTGA
>CAKZSH010000020.1 GCA_937918905.1 uncultured Saprospiraceae bacterium | reverse complement strand
ATGGTAAACCTACTTTCAATTTACCTTCTCAATTGTTTTTCAATGCTAATCAAGGATCTTGTGATGCAAGTGTTTTATTATCCATTACGGGTAGTCAACTTTCTGATAATTGTGCCCCATTTAATGATTTAACAATTACCAATGATGCACCTGTAGGAAATGGAACCACTAATGCAAGTGGTGTTTACCCAGTTGGTTCTACGAATGTAACGTTTACAGCAACTGATCCTTGTGGTAATGTTTCCACTAGTGTAGTGACCGTAAATGTTACGGATAATACACCTCCAATTGCTTCCTGTACTAATAATGTTGCTGCAGTAATTCCTGCTGGACAATCTCAGATTTCAATTCCTTATCAATTAATTGATAATGGTAGTTTTGACAACTGTGCAGATTTAACTTATTCTGTTTTCCCAAGTACTTTTGACTGTTCGCAAGCTGACGGTGTAACTGCATGGCCTATCACACTTACTGTTACTGAAGATGTACCTGGAGGTCAATCTTCATCTTGTCAGACTACAATCATTATTCAGGATAATACGAATCCTATTGCAATGTGTAAGGATATAACTGTCAATCTTGATGCTAACGGTAATGCTTCAATTACAGCAGCTGATATTGACGATGGAAGTTTTGATGCATGTTCAGGTATTCAAAGTATTACTTTATTGTCGCAAAGTAACTTTACAGTTGCAGATGTTGGCCCTAATACTGCTACAATAGTAGTAACAGATAATAATGGAAATAATGCGCTTTGTAGTAGTACTGTTACCGTTGCTCCACCTGAAACATGTTTCCTTGTTGATAATAATAGTGGTAATGGCTTTTTGGCTGGAACAGGAATTAGTGAAATTCCAGTAAATACAACGAACTTTGTAAATGGACTTGGTTTCCAATTTACTTTGACTATTGATCCAACCGTAGCTACTTTTGAAACCACGAATACCATTTCAAATATTGACCCAGCCTTGACAGGCACAAATGGTTTATTGACTGCTATCACAAATCCAACTGGTGATACCTTAACTGTTTCTTGGTTAAATACAAGTGGTACTCCAACTACATTGAATACTGCTCAATTATTTACTATTAGAATAAATGTGGTTGGTGTAGTAGGTTCATCTACTCCTATTACTTTTATTAACCTCCCTACTCCACCTGAGTTTACTTCACAATACGGATCTACGATTTTTACAAATCCAGAATATCCACCTTGTACTGAAGATGGGTTAGTTGTAGTAGATGTAACAGCTACATTAACAGTAGCAGGAAATGTTAGAACTTGGGGTGTTACTAATATTGATACTTTGATTGATAATACAATGACGCCTCCTGATACAACGATTACTTCAACTGTGATTTTCCCAGTTCAAGACGTTGCGAATGTGGTCATCTCAAAAACAGAAACACATCCAAGTTTGAATAGTGGTAATCCATTATTTGCTAATAATGCTGCTACTACCAATGTTGCAGGAGATTATTTAGCAGTAGTATCTAATCAATCTGGCGGTGTGGATTTAGATTTAAATCCAAGTAAAACAACTCCAAACTGGTTATACAATGGAGATGTTAAATCAAGTGATTTATTCTTTATTCAACAGCATATTGTTGCAAATATTCCATTTATCTCTATTTACCAATATGTTGCTGCTGATGTAAATGAGGATGGATTCGTGACGACTCTTGATTTAGTATTAATTCAAGATGTTATCGTAAATCCTGAAGGTTCTCCTAATGAGTCATCTGTAATTTCAACATATGCTCCTTGGAGATTTGTACCAGCAATGGATAGTTTACATTTGCAACCACTACCTGCATTGCCTACTGCACCAATTATTGATGAGCAAATCTCATTTTCTAATTATACCACAGCTATGACTGATGTAGATTGGATAGCGGTTAAAGTAGGAAATGTATTTGATTCATTATTCAATACGACTTTACTTACAGTCGCTGAAACTAGAAGCGGTGAACATCTTGATTTACAGGTGGAGAATCAGAAAATCACCTCTGGTGAATTGATTTCAATTCCTGTTTATTCCAAAGATTTTGCTGATTATATTTCATGGCAATTTACTTTAGAATTTGATGAAAACACCTTGGAATATGAAGGATTAGTTCCTGGTGCAATCTCTGATTTTAAAGAAGGAAAACTAGGATTAAATTCTGTAGATCACGGTATCATCGGAGCGTTATGGTATGGTAATCCGTTAGAGATAGAAGATGATGAAGTTCTTTTCACACTTCAATTTAGAGCACTTGAAAACGCAGAAGCATTAAGCGGTCTTTTAGATATTTCTTCTAAAACTGTAACTGCTGAAACTTCATTGATTAATGGTGCTACAGGAGATGTGAAGTTATCTTTCTTCGAACCTACTACAACTGCAACATCTGAATTTGAATTACATCAAAATCGACCAAATCCATTCAATGGTAAAACTATGATTAGTTTTGTATTACCAGAAGCTGGTTTTGGAAAATTGACGATATATGATATTTCAGGTAGAGTATTAAAAGAAGTTGAGGGAGACTTTGTAAGTGGATATAACGAAGTTAGTATCGATAGCAAAGATATTTCAGCTTCTGGAGTATTATACTACCAATTAGAGTCTGCTGAATATACAGCTACTAAGAAGATGATTATTCTTGATTAAGTATATTTTGTAAGTGACAAGTTATTAAATGATGAATTTCGAAATTCACCATTTTTAACCAGTCACTTACAATTCTTAGCAAATCTAAAATTTGACAGAAGCGTACAAGAATGTTAATTTATTGTTTTCTATTCTTAAGATGCCAATGTTATTTGATATATTTGTGGAAAATAAGTGTGGTAAAAAGCACTTGTTTTCCACAATTTTCCTAACTAGTAATTCTTACCTAATTAAAAAGGATTTAAGAATTTGGTCATTTAATGTTACTGAGATTTTTGAATATTTATCATCAACTAAAAACAAAAAAATGACTGATAACTTAAAACTCCTTACCTACAATTAAAACACTAAAACCTACAAGATTTATTTATTTTTTTAATCCCGACCGAGCATGTTTTCAAAAAAAATAATTCCTTCTGTAATACAGCGCCACATGAAGAAGTTCCAACACTTTCTGATGCTAATGCTTTTTGCATTACCCATAGGTATTTTTGCACAGCCTACATTTACGATCACATCTGCTACAGTTGGCTGTGATGATCCTGATTTTACAATAAATTTGGACGTGGCTGATTTTAGTAATGTTCTATCGTGGCAATTTGCTGTTGAATGGGACTCCGAACTTTATAAGTTAGTAAATGTCAATGATCCCGGAACTCTTGGAGGAATTCAGGTAGGGCAAGGTAGAGTGGATGATGTTGGGCTTGATACTATAACTTTCGTTTGGTTTTCTCTTATGTCTGGAGGTACTACCATACCAGATAATTCCATCCTAAATTTTACATTCCAACCAACAGGACAAGCAACTAATACATCAAGTTTTTCATACATTCCGATACCTCCATCTTTTCCTATCGAAGTAGTTTATTTCAATGGTGGCGTACCTACTACAAGTGGTCACACCCTTAATACAGGTACTGTACAAGTTACTGATAATCAAAATCCAACCATAACATGCCCTGGAGATATTACCATGGACACCAATGGTACTTCCTCTACCCAAATTACTGGTGCTGGTTTTACAGCAAATGATAATTGTAATATTGATTTTGTAAGCTATAACATGACTGGTGCTACTACAGGTACAGGTATAGGAGATGTGAGTAATAATATCAATTTTAATGTAGGAACTACAACAGTTGAATATACTGTAAATGATACTGGTGGTAACACCGCACAATGCACCTTTGATGTAGAAATAACAAATAACAATGCTCCTTCCATTCTTACTTTGTATATGGACAATTTAAACATTAATTGTGAAACCAATACCGCAAGCGTTAATGTTTATGCTGACAACTTTACTGATATTAGAGGAGCACAATTTAATGTGAGTTGGAGCAATACTTTTTTACAGTATGTAGATACTTCTAACATTGTATTTACATCTGGGTTTACAACATTCGGAACTTCTAATATTTCCAATGGTCAATTAAGTTTTTCTTGGGGTGATGTTAATCCATTAACACTTCCTAATGGAACTATCTTATTTACCTTAAATTTTACTCTTGATGCTCCTGCTGGGATAACGTACCCTGTTCAGTTTTTTAATAACCCAATGATTCCAACCGAGTTTACGGTTGCGAATCCTCCATCTACAATTCCCCAGCCCTTAACACCAGCGCAATATGATTTGATTAATGGTTCTATATTCATTTTTGACAATGAAGCTCCAACTGTTACCTGTCCTGCTGATGTGACTGCAAATTCTCCTGACGGTATGGATGTAATTGTGAATATGATACCTCCTACTGCTGCAGATAATTGTGGAATTTTAGATACTGCTTATACATTAACAGATGCTGCGACTTCAACTAATATTGGTTCAGGAACGGGCGACGCAAGTGGAACAACTTTTCCAGTAGGAACTACAATAGTTGAATATACGATTTCTGATTTTGATGGAAATTCAACTTCTTGTGACTTTAATGTTGTAGTTACAAATGATGCCCCAGGTATTTTGACCCTTTACATGGATAATTTAAATCTCAACTGTGAAGCCAATACTGCTAGCATAAATGTTTATGCAGATAACTTTATAGATATGCGAGGGGTTCAATTCAATATTAATTGGAGTAATACTTTTATACAATATATTGATACTTCTAACATTGTATTTACATCTGGTGTTGTGGCTTTTGGAAATTCAAATATTTCCAATGGTCAATTAAGTTTTTCTTGGGGAGATGTTAATCCATTAACACTTCCAAATGGAACTGTTTTATTTACTATAAATTTCTCATTGAGCGCACCAGCTGGAATTACGATTCCAATTCAGTTCTTTGATAATCCAATGATTCCAACGGAGTTTACAGTTGCGAATCCTCCATCTACGATTCCAGTACCATTAACTCCAGCACAATATGAGTTAATAAATGGTTCAATATTTATTTTTGATAGTGAACCGCCTATGGTTACTTGTCCTGCTGATATTACAATGACTTCAACTAATGGTACAGATGCGATTGTAAATGGAATACCTCCTACAGCTAGTGATAATTGTGGAATTCTAGATACTACTTACACGCTTACAAATGTTGCAGATGGATCAAATATTATTTCTGGTTCAGGCGATGCAAGTGGTTTTGCATTTCCAGTAGGAACCACTAATGTCGAATACACCATTTCTGACTTTGATGGAAATACCACTTCTTGTGATCTTAATGTTACTGTACTTGAACCAGGAATCTACACTATAAAAATAGATAGTGTAGATGTGGATTGTAGTAGTAATACTGCATCAGTTGGTTTTTCTCTTGATAATTTTATTAATGTTTCAGGCTTCCAATTCACTATTGAATGGGACGAAACAAAACTTCAATATGCTAACTTAACTGAAAATATTACGCCTCCTGGATTACCAGGTACAACCATGATTGCCAATGGTATTTTTACCTATTCATGGTTTGGCCCTGCGACTACATTCCCGAATGGTTTTGAATTTATCGAAATTGAATTTGATATTTTGGATAATTCAGCTAATGATTACGACATTGAATTTGTTACAACTGGCGCTCCTACTCCATCAGGAATTACAGTACAAAATTCAGGACAACTTCCTGGACCTCCACCTGCAAGCCAAACTGCATTTGTAAATGGAAATGTTGAAATCAATGATAATGCTACACCAACACTTTCATGTCCTGCTGATGTTACAGTTAGTGCCAATGGTATGAGTTCTGTTCCTGTTTCTATGATTGATGCTACTGCTAGTGATAATTGTGGGACGCCTACAGTTACTTACACTATTGCAACTACACCTCCTGTATCTGGTATGGGGAATGCTAGTGGAAATAGTTTTCCAGAAGGAACAACAATGGTTACTTATACTGCTACGGATGCCGCAGGAAATTCAGTAAGTTGTAATTTTAATGTTACTGTCATTCAAGATCCTCTGATGATCGCTTGTCCAAGTAATATTAATCAAATTGCAGATGTAGATGAATGTAGTGCAGCTATTGGTTCATTACCAATAAGTGTACTTTCTGATTCGATGAATGTTGCTAGTGTAACTTACGAGTTGATCGGACCCAATAATAATTTTGATATGGGAACTGGTGATATTCCTGCAATGTCTTATGAAGTAGGAACTACCACTTTGGTTTATACCGTTACAGATATTTTTGGAGCGATTGAAAAATGTACACTTACCGTTGTTATTAGTGATACACAAGCTCCAATATTTAATAACCCACCTCAGAATGCTACTGTTGAATGTGATAACATTCCTCCAGTTGTAAATCCTACAGCTACAGATAATTGTGATGGTAATGTTGCAGTTATTTTTAATGGAGAAACCACCTTGCCTGGAGGTAATACAATCGTTAGGTTATGGTCTACATTTGATGCCGCAGGTAATGGATCAAATGTTTCTCAAACATTAAATATTGTTGATACAACTCCCCCATCACTTTCATGTCCACCTGACATTACGCTGAATGCCAACATATCTCTACAAGGTACATGTGGTACTACAGCTCCTTTGGGGGCAACAACAGCAATTGATAATTGCGATACAGATGTCCAAACTACTAGCACTCATAACTCAGGTGATTTTTTCCCATTAGGAGTTACAACTGTTACTAGCTTTGCCATAGATGATGATGGGAATTTAGACTCTTGTAAATTTACTGTTACAATCATAGATGTGGATGCTCCAGTCATTATGGATTGCCCAACTGATATTGTTATATCAGGGGGAATTGATTGTGCTACCTCTGTAACATGGACTCCACCGACAGCAACTGATAATTGCGATAATAATGTAACATTGACTTCAATGCCTGCACTTGGAAGTAATTTTTCAATAGGAACTACTCCAGTAACTTACACCGCAACTGATGCAAGTGGTAATAGTACAACTTGTAGTTTTAATGTTACAGTCTCAGATAATATTGCTCCAAGTATTGCTTGTCCCGCAGACATTATAGTTTCAACAAATGGAAATTCTACAGATCCTAATAATTTTTTAACTAGCATCACGCCAGTAGGTTGTGATTCTGTTGCTTTAACTTTTGGTTTTCCTCTAGCTGCTGATAATTGTGGTGTTCCAACAATTATCCAAAATACTGGATTAGCGAGTGGTTCGACCTACGGAATTGGAAATCATATTATTGAATTTATTGCAACTGATGGAGCGGGAAATAAAGATACTTGCGAAATGAATATTTCAGTTATTCCATTCTTAGGATTTATGGTAACTGCAAATCCTGACACTATTTGTTTGAATGAAAGTACCGTACTATCAACAGATGTATCTAATACTTTTAATCATACTTGGACAGCACCAGATGGTACTGCATATGATACACCTACTGTAACTATCTCTAATGCTACCTTAGCAGATTCAGGTACTTATTTGGTTACTATAATTGATCCTAATACAATGTGTACTTCAAATGCAAGTGTAGAATTAGTAGTTCAAGAAGGACCAGATATTAGTATTGTTGCTAACTCATTAAATTGTACAAATGGAACAATTGATATTCCTTTAAATGGAATCAATAATGGCGCAGTTAATATCGCCACTTGGACTTGGACTGATCCAAATAATAATGTTTTCAGCACAGATCAAAATACAGTAATTGCTCAAGCAACGGAAAGTAATTCAGGTATGTATTGTCTAACTGCAACGAGTAGTAATGGATGTGCAACAGAGGTTTGTCAAGAAATTACAATTACTGATAACCCAATAGGAACACCTACTATTAATCCTAATTGTGATGCATTTCTTTGCGTCGGAGAGAGTTGTGATCTTGTAGGCTTTTTTACCGAACCTGATATTGATTCAGTTGCATGGACCGTAGATAATGCTAATGGAGGACTTGTTGCTAATGGAAATCAAGCCACCATCACTCCAACGCAAGACGGAATATACATTTATACGTTTACCATTTTTAGTGATGGATGTTCTTCTTCGACTAACTTCCCACTTCAAGTAAGTTCTCCTGCAAATGTTTCTCCAGATGATATTTCTGTTGAATTCAATGGTAGTACGACCTATAATGTTACTGATAATGATGTTATCAATGGCTCACTTCCTGGAACATTTACTATCAATATAACTTCTGATGTCAGTAATGGAACATTGATAAATAATGGTAATGGAACTATCACCTATACACCTGATGAATCCTTTTTTGGTACCGACCAATTTATATATGAAATATGTTTGGATTGCAACGACGAAACAATTTGTCGATGGGCAATCGCAACCATTAATGTAACTACTGAGGAATGCTTAATACCTACAGTTATCACCCCCAATGATGATGGAATGAACGACGCTTTGGAGATTACGTGTGTAGATCAAAACCTGCAAAATGAATTGGTCGTTTATAATCGTTGGGGGGATGAGGTATATCGAGCATCACCCTATACCAATGATTGGAAAGGAACGTATAATGATCAGCCATTACCTGATGGTACTTATTTTTATGTTTTCTTAAGAAACCCAACGGATAGTGAACCTGAAAAAGGAAGCATTACAATTATGCGTTAAATTCATTTAGAACCGATTTTCTTTATAGACTTTTTTCTTAAAAAAATAAAAGTCTATAATTTTTCGAGAAATTTTAAAATCATTTATGATGAGAAATATATATTTTACTTTTATATTTTTGATGTTTGCAAATGTAATGTTAGGACAACAAGAAGCGCATTATACGCATTTCATGTATAACACTCTTGCACTCAATCCCGCAGTTGCTGGATCAAAAGGACATCCTACTATTTTAGCACTTTATAGAAAACAATGGATTGGATTTGAAGGTGCTCCTGAAAATATTTTAGCAAGTTTTCACACGCCTCTTTTCAATAACAGAGTTGGGTTTGGTTTGACCTTAGCTAATGATCGAATCGGAGTAACCAACTCTTGGAATGGCTCAATGGCTTATGCTTACCGTGTTAAATTAGATGATGAGACTACTGTAAATATCGGAATACAGGGATCGATCAAATATTTTGGAATTGATTTCAACAAGCCTAGTACATTTATTCTTGATCCTGGTGATCAATCTATTCTGTATAATGATCTTGCTGATAAGTATGTAGGAAATTTTGGAGCAGGTCTTTACCTCAATCATAAAACCATGTTCTTCGGAGCATCTGTTCCTAATTTTTTTCCAAATACAATTGGTGTAGATAATACGATTCCAGATGCAGCAGTAGAAACTCCCCATTTTTATATTATGGCTGGAGGATTAATTCCTTTGTCAAATGGAGCTACCAGTATTGCATTACGCCCCTCAGGACTTGCTAAAATTGTGAAAAATGCTCCTTTCGATTTAGATTTAAATCTAAGTTTGGTTTTTAATAATGCATTTATTGCAGGAGTAAGTTATCGGGTTGGAGGTGATGGAATTGGTGACTCTGTTGATTTTTTACTGCACTATCGAATTAATAATATTGGATTAGGAATTGCCTACGATTATACTTTATCCGATTTGAATGATTACAATAATGGAAGTGTGGAAGCCATTGTGGTTTATGATTTTGTGAAGGAACGTTTAGACATGGCAAATCCAAGATTTTTCTTTTAAAATAATAATAATCCCAATAATTCTTTTTTATAAAATTTCGTTTTAAAAAAGAACCGTAATAAATTTTTTCTCATGAAGCATATTTTTTTACATTTTACATTTTTCTTTTTCCTGCTTAATTCCTTTTCAACTCAAGGACAGTTACCTACTCCTAATAATGATGTTTTTGTAACAAATGAAGTCAGTATCAATACTGACCAGTTGGAATTCAGCCCTACCTTCTATGAAGATGGAATTTTATTTATTTCTACCAATCCAGTCAATAAAAGATATAAGGTTAAGGACAAAAGAATCAACAAAAATATCATGTCTATCTTTCGATCTACAAGAGATGAAGATGGTACATTAAAAAAACCTGAGCCTTTTGCAATTGAATTGTTAACTACCGTTCATGAAGGGCCATTAACTTTTGATAGAACTGCTGATAATATTTATTTTACACGAAATAATTACAAAGGCAAAAAAAGAATCAAAGGATCGGATGGTATTGTTAAACTTCAAATTTATACTGCTGAAAGAATGGATAATGTTTGGAAAAACGTTCAAAAATTACCGTTCAATGATAAAAACAGTAATGCTGCCCATCCTAGTATCTCAGTAGAAAATGATCAATTATTTTTTGCCTCAGATCGACCAGGTGGACATGGCGGAATGGATTTGTATGTTAGTTTAAAAACAGGAGATACTTGGGGCGAACCTATCAATCTAGGGCCAAAAATCAATACTCCAGAAGATGAAGCATTTCCATTTATTCATGCTGATGGAACACTTTATTTTTCTTCAAAAGGACATGGAGGTCTTGGTGGTCTTGATATTTATACCGCAAAAAAATCGGGAAATGAATGGTCTATTCCTGAAAACATGAGTTCTCCTTTTAATAGTAGCGAAGATGATTTTGGAATTATTATCGATAGAGATAAACGAAATGGATACTTCTCTTCAAACAGAGGTGGTGGTATCGGACAAGATGATATTTACAGTTTCTTTGCTTTAAATGGTTTGGAAAAACCAGAAGAACAAGCCCCTGAAATTGAAAAAACAGTAACGCTTAATGTTGTTTCTCAAGAGTCAGGTGAAATATTAGAAGAAGCAATTGTTACTTATATGAAACTGGATGCAGTTACCCTAGGGAATGCTATCAATGATCTCTCCAATTCAGGAACAAAACCTTCTGACCTAGTTGTAAAATTACCTGTCGATGAAAATGCTCGAACTGGACTTACTGATTTTAATGGACAAATGCCGTTGAGATTAAACCGTGGAAGCTATGTTGCAAAAGTAGAAAAAGAGGGATTTGTTTCAAAACAAATATTTATTAATTCTGATGATGAGGTACTAGAGTACACCTTAGCCTTACCTAAATTTGCAGCCCCCATTGCAAATAATACAGGAACAGGAACAGGGTCAACTGGAGGAGAAGTTATTACCTCTAGTGGAGGATCAACTTCAAGTGGTGATCCATTCGGCAATACAGGGATCGAAGTATCATCTGTTATCGAAGAAGGAACAGTCATTGAGCTTCCTAACATTTATTACAATTTTAATGATGCTTCAATTCGACCAGATGCTGGTACTGATTTAGATGCTGTTGCCAATTTTTTATTACAATATCCTGAAGTTGAAATTGAACTTTCAAGTCATACTGATGCAAGGGGTTCTGATCGATATAACAAAAGATTATCTCAACGTAGAGCTGAAGAGGCCGTTGCCTATTTAACTAGAAAAGGAGTATCTGCTTCTCGTATGGTGCCTAAAGGATATGGCGAAGCTAATCTAAGAAATCATTGTAATGATTTTGCAAAATGTTCAGAAACAGAACATCAATACAACCGACGTACTGAAGTGAAAATTACAAGAATGGATCAACCCATTTCTGTAAAATTTATCAACAATGCTCCTGCATATATTTCAGAAGCACCTAGTAGCGTCAAATACTCAGAACGAAAAAGAAAGTCTTCAAGTAGATCAAGTTCTTCCTCTTCTTCATCTAGTTCAAATGATTCTACCTACAATCCAGAGGGTTCCTACAAGGTAATTGCTGGTGCTTATGAAAGTATGAATAATGCGGAGAAAAAATTAGTGAAGATTAGAGATCTTGGATATAATAACGCTGACATTTTGAAATTTGGAAACCGAGGATTATTCCATGTAGTAGTGAGTAGTTACGGTACAAGTAAAGAGGCTTCTTCGACAGTCAAAGAATTGAAAAGAAAAAATGTTAGGGCGTTTATCAAAAATTGATTTAAGAATAAATTATTATATTGGGTGGATATATTTTTAGGTATATCCACCTTTTTTTATTCCGTAACAGTATAGTTTACATTTTCAAATGTACCTTGAGAATTTGATTTTTCTCCTACCACTTCAAATTCAAACTTTCCTGAAATCATTCCATTCTTACATTTTTCAATTTGAATCCATCCATTTCTACTAAGTGTAGAAGTACCATCATTTTTTTCTAATATTAAATTACTGCTGTTAGAAAAAACTACAGTTCCCAAATCTATTGAAAAGTTTTGATTGGCCTTTTGATGTTCCACCCCAAAATAAATTCCTTGGTTTAAGCTAGTTCCAATACTTCCATTTTTTACATCAGTAAGTACTAAGGCTACTAAATTTCCCTTATTATCTACCACACTCATATTAAGGTGTTTTGAAAATATACCTTTCGTTTGTTCCATTTTTGAGACAAATGCTTCTTCAACTTTTGCATCAACCATTTCCATATCGCTCACCTTATAAAAAATAGTGGATATTACCTCCTCATCAGTATCTCCAGAAAATGGAATCATCAAAGTTGATTTAGGCAATTCAGGTGAAGTAAAACTGAATAGTATAAATACTAAAGTGAGGACAATTGGAATTGTAAAAGAAAAAATAAAGGTGTAAGACTTATTTCTCAATAAGTGGGGCTTATTTAAAGTAGGTAGAAATTTCATAATAATAGAGTTCATGGAATTTGATAAACATCTTAATAAAACAAATCATATGCCACCTTCATCTGTCACATTCAGCGTTTATTGAAAATTTAACTTTTTCAGAAACCATGTTTTAAAACAACTCCATAAAACACCAACTATTAAGCCTTGACAATCAACAGCTTACAACAAGATCAATTGTATTTTATCCCTGTTACACAACTATGGAATATCTTCAATATTGATTTTTCGCATATTTAAACGGTACTACTTCTTAAAGCATTAGTTAATGAAATGCTTTTGGTAAAATTTTCCACGTAAAAAAAATCCTAAATTATCTCTTCCTTGAGATAATTCAGGACTTCTTTAATTTTTTGAATTGGCTGTACACGAGTCAAGGTCTGACTTTTTAAGTCAGGCTTTGACTTATGAAAACATCAACAAAACAGAAGTCAAGGCTTGACTTTTTAAGTCAAACCTTGACTCGTGTCGTGTACAGCTAATGCTGGATAATTACAATTATTTATAGTGCTCAAAAATTGCCAAAAGGATTTGGCGTTTACATTTTCCTAACCATTTTTTTTATTAAATCTAATTTTGTAAAATCACTCTACGATGTATCTTCGATTTCCCAAAATCAATTTCCAAAATATAAACACCACTATTCCAATCATTAAAATTAAAAGATTGTAAATATATTCCAGAAAAATTAAATTGACGATCGAGTTCTATTTTTCTTCCTAACAAATCAATTACATTAATTGAAAAATCTGCAGATTCATCCATTTCAAATTCTATGTTCAAGTTTTGATTAAATGGATTTGGAAAAATCCCTAAGGTTTGTTCTGCAACTTCTTCTACCCCAACAACTCCACAAACAAAATCAGGATTAAAAGTCTCATCACTACTAAAACTATTCACACACCCTGTAGTGATATCAGTAACTTCTAAAGTAATATTTCCAGTTTGAGTCAAACAGTAAGACAATCCCGTTTCACCTTGTAACAATGTATTTTCATAATACCATTGGAAAGCAAAATTAAGCGGTTCTGCATTTATCACTTCCAATAAATTATTATCATTTCCAAATTCAGGTAATGGTGGCAAAGGAAATAAAGTAGCATCTTGAATTTCTGAAACCGCAGTACAACCAAAGTCATTAGTATAGACTACAGAGTAAGCACCAGATTCTTGAATTTGCCAATTTTGTTCAGTAGCTCCATTGATGGGATTTCCATTCAACAACCATTGGTTTCCAGATGCATAGGTAGAACTAAAAACAATCATCTCGTCTTCACACCAAGTAGTTGGACTTTTAAAAATAATCTGTGGTTGATTAGGAACTGGGTAAACGTAAATAGAATCTGTAGTTTGGACAGTATCAACGGGATGAAGGATCGTTAATTCAATCGAAGAATTTCCATTGACCAAAATACCATTGGAAAACTGATTAAAAGTATAGAAATCACATTCATCATCTGATCCATTTAATCCACCATCTTCATCTTTCACCACAAGGGTATAATTTCCTGAAATCAATGGTACATTTAAATTAAAATCCACGGGTGTACTAATGTCCACATAATTAGGCGTAACTATTGAATTTCCATTTGGATCAATAATATCTAAATACAAATCAGGAGGTGAAACAAAATCTCCACAATCCGCATCAATCACCCTCACCTTGGTCAATGTATATCCAGAGGTATCTATAACTGCCTGATAATCAACAGCATAAGTTCCAGGATTATTATAAACTTGAGCATTAGGATTTTCAGATGTACTAGTATTTCCATTACCAAAATCCCACTCGTAAGTATATCCTGAATTACCATTTGAGGGAATATTATTTTGAAAAGAAACCACAACTTCACCACATCCAGAGTTATTGGTTAGGGTAAATCCATCATTTACAGAGGTAGATGGAAGAACTACCATTTCTCTTTGAAACGAAGTTTCTTGTGTAATAAATAAAACTTTTACTTCCAAAATAATATCTAAAAGATAAGTCCCTGCAGCTAAAGGTGCACCACACAATCGTACACATCCATCTGTTTCCGTTCCAGGAAAATAAACATCCTCATTTGTTTCCCATTCTATACCGGGAGGTAAATTATTAATTTGAGTAATTTTAATTTCATCCAGTCCAATACCTGGACTGATGGTTGAGTCAGTAGCTGCAACTGGAGTTGTGGTCATAGGTAACCTAAAACTAACATCTTGGCTATAAGCCATATTAGCCATACCACTAGGAACAGAATCCAAATAAATAGTATCGACTCCTAAATTATTTGGTACATTGATTTGGCATCCTGGACATCCAGATTGACCTTGTAAATTTGTTGTTATTAAAAATAAAAAAGATAGGGTAAGGAATTGGAGAGTATTTTTTGGCAACATAAAAAACGGTTTTGAATATTGAAAAAAAAATCTTTTAGATTTTTAAGTCAAGTGATAAGTAAGGAGTTATAAACTATGAATAATTTAAAACAGTTTAAATTAAATGTTTATCACTTTTAACTCATCACTTGACTTAGAACCTGTTTAAACTTTTTTAATCGGGCTGCAAAAGCTATATTTTTCCATCACTCTGCGACTTTTTATCGAGCAATAGCTAAGGCTATTCCTCTCCAAAAACTCTTCGATTGATGAAAAAACCTAGCTTTTTCGCCTCGAAGAAAAAAATCTAAACAGGTTCTTAAAGTCTAAAAGATCTTATCGGTTAATCACCATCTTATCTGAAATTAAAGCTCCGTCTTTCTCGATACTGTATATGTAAATTCCATTTGATAAATGGCTTCCGTCAAATTCAACATTGTTAAGTCCTGTATTCACGTTTATCACTTCTCGATGTATCTCATTTCCAACCAAATCATGAACTCGGAAATTTAAATCCTCTGAACGATCTGCTGTAATTTGAATAGTAGTAAAATTGGTAAATGGATTAGGAACACTTTCCATTGTAAAAGACTGTGCTAACAAATCATCGGTATCTACAAAACATTCTGTCGAACCAGCAGGTTCAACATACAATCGGTATAATCCTTCTGCCTCTGGAGGAATTGGTCCAGGTAAAGTTAATTCTTGACCTCCCGGAGCAAGTGGTCCATACATTCTTACTGTGATTGCTAAATCAAATGAATCCGCAACTGATGGTGCACCATAAATAGTGATACATCCGAGGGTATCTGCAGGTAGGAAAACTCCACTTGGAGGATTCATTGCATAACTCATTCCTGGAGGTAAATTACTAATGGCACCTGACGTCTGCACAACAATTGAGTCCACTTGAACAGTCAATGGCGGTACTTCTATCGTCTCTGGAATTTTTAAAGTCCAAGTGAAAAAATAATCCGAATTTAAACAAGCTTTTTCTGGAATTCCCCCATCAGGGTTTGCATCATTCAATGGAGGTGGATACACTCCAAATGTAGAATCTGCAAAAGTTGCATCTGGATCGCATGAACCAAATTGTGCAAACATTTGAATAAAGCCTAATAGTGAAAATAGGGAAACAAGTAATAATCTTTTCATGTGAATAGTTTATGTATTATGTATTAATTAAATATAATTAACCCAAATCAAGGAAACCTCTGTTGAGATTAATTTGAATGGAATGTTCGAATATAAATTAAGGATTAAAGAAATAGAAAATTATTTCTATTTGATAAAGTTAGGCAGGTATTTTCAATTAGTGTAACGCAAATGTAGAAAAAATATGATGAGGAATGACAATTTTTTTTAAAATAAATTAGTTTGATGTGGTATGTTTAGACTTGTTATCCTTTAAAAAGTAAACATAGTATAAATGTTTTTTTCATAAAAATTACTTGTGAATTAGATTTTTCTACTACATTTGAGCTGTGAAAAGACCTTACTACCCTATAGCATGAACAACCGTTTTCTAATTTTTTCAAACTTCTCAAATCTTTCACATCATGCATTCAAACCTCTACAAAGTACTGATAACCAGCATTTTATTCCTAACTTTTATTATTAATTCTTTTTCTCAAACTGCAACTCTTAAAGGAGTTATTTTTGACAAAATAGAAAATGAACCCTTGATTTCAGCTACCATTTCTAATCAAAACAACACAGGTGTTGTTACTGATTTTGATGGTAAATACGAATTGAACTTAACTCCCGGCACTCATACCATCGAATTTAGTTATGTCGGATACCAAACAGTCAGTCAAGAAATTGATTTGACTGAAGGTGAGGTCAAAGAGTTAAATATCGAACTTGGTTTTGAAACCAACTTGCTTAAAACTGCTACTGTAACAAGTGGCAAATATGAAAAACCTCTGGCAGAAACTACCGTCTCTCTTGAGGTCGTTAAGCCGCGATTATTGGAAAGTACCAATAGTACCTCAGTTGATGATCTATTGAATAAAATACCTGGAGTCAACTTAGTGGACAACCAACCTAATATTCGAGGTGGTTCAGGTTGGTCATATGGCGCGGGGAATCGAGTACTACTTTTATTGGATGATATTCCAGCATTACAGGCCGATGCAGGACTTGCGCAATGGGATGATTTACCTGTTGAAAATGTGGCTCAAATCGAAGTCGTAAAAGGGGCAGCTTCTGCACTTTATGGTTCCTCCGCACTCAATGGAATTATCAATGTAAGAACAGCATATGCTACCTCTACTCCTATCACAAAATTCTCCACTTTTTATACCATGTATGATGATCCCAAGGATATTTCCAAAATCTGGTGGGACAGCATTACTTATAATTCAGATGATGATACTTATGAAAAAGAGTCCAATAAATTTGCAGATCAACCTCATGAATTTGGTTTTAGTTTTGCGCATCGGCAAAAAATAAAAAAATTGGATTTGGTTTTAGGGGGCTTTTATTTTAACCGATCTAGTTTTAGGAAAAGCACTTATTCACGTTATGGAAGAATTTCAATTGGTACTCGCTATCGTATCAATGATAATCTTACCATTGGTTTTAATTCTAATTTTAATCCAGGTGAGAGTTCCAGTTTTTTCCTTTGGCAAAATGGAGAAGAAGGTGCCTACCAACCATTGGATATTGCAGGAGCATTTTCAGAGTCTAGCAGATTTCGATATACTATTGATCCATATGTTACTTACTTCGACAAATCAGGAAATCGTCACAGGTTGACAGGTCGATTTTATCATGTGAATAATCAAAATAACGATAACCGCTCAAACGTATCAGAACTATTTTATGGAGAATATCAGTTCCAAAAGAAATGGGAGAAAAAGAAAATTGTGATGTCAAGTGGATTGGTTTCTACCTTCACAAATATCGAAGCGGAACTTTATGGCGATACTACTTACCGTAGCAGAAATCTTGCAGCTTATGTACAATTGGAAAAGAAATTTTTTGATAAATTAAATATTTCAGCAGGTGCAAGATATGAGCAGAACAATACCAAAAGCCCCGAATTCATTGACTCAGGAGGAGTGTTAGATACTATTCCGAATGGAAAAATATCTGAGGGGAAACCTGTTTTTAGACTTGGTGCCAACTACCAATTATCAGAAGCAACTTTTATCAGAAGCTCATGGGGACAAGGATATCGCTACCCTACCATTGCAGAACAATTTATTTTTACCAATGCTGGAGGGTTAACTATTTTACCCAATCCAAGCCTTACTTCCGAAACAGGATGGACTACAGAATTAGGAATAAAACAAGGATTTAAGATTTCAAAATGGAATGGATTTATTGATGTCGCAGGATTTTGGTCAGAGTATCAAAGCATGATGGAATTCCAAAGTTTAGGTTTAAACTTTGCCACACAATCTATAAATTTTCAATCGGATAATATTGGAGATATTAAAATTACAGGATTTGAAGTAAGTGCAAGTGGTATTGGAAAAATAAAAAATGTGATGACTTATCTTTTAGCAGGTTACACTTTTATCGATCCAGTTTATAAAGATTTTAATGAAGCGACTCAATTGAGTTCAAGCTCCGATCAAAACGTTTTAAAATATCGAAACAAACATTCCTTTAAATTCGATTTGGAATTTTCTTATAAAAAGTTCTCTATCGGAGGTGGCTATCTTTTCAATAGTAAGGTGGAAGCAATTGATTTGGTTTTGGAATCCTTTGGAGAAATTGGAAAATACAGAGAAGAAAATAATGGTGGATATTCTCTAGTTGATTTTAGAACGTCTTATGAATTTTTCAAAAATTTTAAAATGTCATTTGTTGCAAAAAATCTTTTAAATGAAGAATACATGGTGAGACCTGGAACAATGGAAGCACCTCGACAATTGACACTTCGATTGGATTATAAGTTTTAATTATGAACTAGGACTGTTAAGTAAAAATTTGATAGTTGTTTTAGCCACCGACTTTAACGGACTTTACTCATAACGTACTATGACTTTTCGCTGACTATTTATTTCTCTCTGGAAAACACCAAATAATTTTGAAAATTTTCCAAAGGAAAATTCAGAAATCTGTAAAAAGTCATAGTACGTTATGAGTAAAGTCCGTTAAAGTCCGTCCTTAAATTCCCAAATGATTTCTGCATTCTCAGAAGGATCATAATCATTTGTGTTTATGTTTGTTTGTAAAATATAGAATAAAAAAATATTATAAAATTTTCCCTATGAAGTTACCTAAAGTTAAATGAAAAGCAGAATGATTTAAATCTTTTATTGATTCTTAAAATTTAGAGAAGGATATAAATTTACGATTCATTTTCAGTCTAACTACTTACCACTTTTAAGTTTGATTTACTTCTAGTAAGTAAGTTTTAATCTTGCATCTTGCAAAGATATTAGCACTACCCGATTAGTAAGCTCACCTAGTTTTTTTGTCATATGATTTGTTTTTTTAGTACTTTTAATTGTATGAAATGCTCCTAATCGAGTATTTAGGAGTTTTTTTTATTTCAAAATATATTAGAATCTATACGCAAGTTTGCGTGTATACACGAGTACCATGCAAGCAGAAACGAAAAAACAAAACCGTTCAAATAAGCATAAATTTGTACTTTTGAGAAAATATTAAAAAATGAAGAAAAACTTAAAGATTATTGACCTTTTCGCTGGAATTGGAGGAATTAGATTAGGTTTCGAAGAATATGGATGTAAAGCTGTCTTTTCCTCAGAATGGGATAAATATGCCCAAAAAATGTACGAAGCAAACTTTGGGGAGAAGCCATTTGGAGATATAAATGAAGTCAAACCAAATGATGTTCCTGACCATGATATTCTTTTAGCTGGGTTCCCTTGTCAACCTTTTAGTATTGCAGGTAAACAACTCGGGTTTGCTGATACAAGAGGTACATTATTTTTTAATATAGAGGCAATATTAGAAGCAAAAAGACCTCAAGCCTTTCTACTTGAAAATGTAAAAAGACTACGAACTCATGATAAAGGAAGAACACTTACTGTAATTCTCGAAAAATTAAAAGGACTTGGATATACTGTTTATCATAAAGTGCTAAATACCTTGGATTATGGAATGCCACAAAAGAGAGAAAGAATTTACATTGTAGGTTTTTTAGAACCAATTGCTTTTAAATTTCCAAAGCCTATAAAACCATATAAGCCTTTATCTGAAATTTTGGAGAAGGATGAAGATGTTCCAGATAACTATTTCCTTTCAGATAGACTAAAAGAAAAAAGGAAGAAAGCTGTTAAACCTAATCCTCCCTATCCTTCTATCTGGCATGAAAACATTGGAGGAAACATATCGGCATTGCCATATTCATGTGCACTAAGAGCGGGTGGAAGCTATAACTATTTAGTTGTCAATGGAATAAGAAGATTGACAGGTAGAGAAATGTTGAGACTACAAGGTTTTCCAGAAAATTTCATTATCAATCTTCCCTATACTCAAGTAAGAAAGGTCGCTGGAAATTCTGTAACAGTTCCTGTAATTAAAGCAATTGCTGGAGAAATGATGACCTCACTTAAAGAAAGAAAAGAACCTCAAGTTGAGGGAATTCAATTAACATTATTAGAACCAGAGCATGAATATAGAAGAAGCCAAAGTAGCAATTGATAAAATAATAAAAAAGGCAAGAGTTCATCTTTACAAACCAATCCAAGTTGCCGAAATTCTGCATAGAGATAGAATTGAAAAAGATATTAAACTTTTTGACTTACCCACTTACCGAACTCCTTCCAGAAAATGGCGAGATGTAATTTGTTTAAGATTTTTGGGGCGCACAAGTACTTCGTCTGCAAGGTATCAAGATGATGTTTTTAATAAGAATGCTGTTCCTCCTGATGCGTTGGTAGCCTTAGGAAAAGAGAATCGTAAAAAGAAAGGAATTGTAGAAGCATATATTTATCGAAGATTTTTAGAACGATTTACTCAGCTTTCAGGAGCTTTAGATTATTCTAACATTCATGATAAATCAACTTTTCAATTATCTGAATTCATTAATGCATTTTGGAATGAAACAGGACTAAGAAGAAGTATTGATAAGGTTTATGAAATAGTTGTTTATGCTTTGTTTTCTGCAATAGTTGAATCTTTAGATTTGACAATAAAGGTTTCATACAATCCTGCAAAGAGTCCAATTTTAAGCGAGTTTCAGGATTTCGCTGAAAAGGTAATTCAATTAGATACGGAAACGACAAGTTTTGAAACTGATGCAAAAATATATAGAGTTGGTGTAACAAATGCAGCAGATAGAGGATTAGATATGTGGGCAAATTTTGGTTTAGCAATTCAAATCAAACACATTTCCTTGAATGAAAAAGTAGCTTCAAATATTGTAGATTCAGTTTCCGCAGATAGAATTGTAATTGTTTGTAAGACAGCAGAACAAAAAATTATTTTATCTCTCCTTAATCAAATAGGTTGGAAGTCAAGAATTCAAGCAATTATAACAGAAGATGATTTAATAGCTTGGTATGAAAAAGCAATGAGAGGTAAATTCGCAAATGAAATTGGAGATAAAATCCTTGAAATTATCTCAAGTGAGATTGAATTAGAATTCCCTGTTACATCGGGTAAAGATTTTGAAGAGTTTTACGAAAGTCGAAAGTATCATAAATTGAAAGACAAAATCTGGAAATAGAAAAGCCAGCATAGAATCTACCCGCTGGTGTGACCTCTTTGAAGTCGTACCAAGCATTCCAAAAGACTTTGCCTTGCGTATTTAAAATTATTCGAAACCAAAGATTTCATTTTTGCTTGGTACAAACTCAAAGAGGTTACACCAATAGACACAAATATATTTTTTATAAAAGTTTGCAAAATGAGATTAATTATTCCTTTCCTTGTAATCTTTATTTTTAGTTGTCAAGGTCAAAATCCAAATGATTCCTTTCCCATTTTTGTCCAAGAAAAAAAAGTAAAAAATCATTTAGAGTTTTACAAGCTCAAGGGTAATGTTAAGACTTTAAAAGAATTTCATTATGATACTTTT
>CAKZSH010000019.1 GCA_937918905.1 uncultured Saprospiraceae bacterium | reverse complement strand
GGGTTCGTATCGGTAGAAGTATTCCCATCGCCAAAGTCCCATAAATAACTCGTCGCATTGTTACTGTTATTGGTAAAAATGACCGTTTGATTATTGATATTTTGAGAAAAACCAACTGATGGAACATCGTCTACAACAATGTAATCGGTCAATGTAAATGTATTACTTCCTGAGGCATTACTCGCTACCAAGGTTACTGTGTAAACTCCTGAAGATGTATATGTCACCGTTGGATTTTGATCCGTGGACGAAGATGGACTTCCGCCGTTAAATGTCCATGACCAACTCGTCGTATTGGTCGAAGACATATCATTAAATTGTACCGTCAAATCGGCACAGCCACTTGTTACATTTGCATTAAAACCTGCGGTAGGCAATGTACTTACATTTATTGTTTGAGTTGAAGTTACACTTCCACAATTATTCGTAGCGGTTAAGGTTACGGTGTAAGCACCATCACTTCCATAAGTATGTACAGGGTTCGTATCGGTAGAAGTATTCCCATCGCCAAAGTCCCATAAATAACTCGTCGCATTGTTACTGTTATTGGTAAAAATGACCGTTTGATTATTGATATTTTGAGAAAAACCAACTGATGGAACATCGTCTACAACAATATAATCGGTCAATGTAAATGTATTACTTCCTGAGGCATTACTCGCAACTAATGTTACTGTGTAAACTCCTGAAGATGTATATGTCACCGTTGGATTTTGATCTGTGGACGAAGATGGACTTCCGCCGTTAAATGTCCATGACCAACTCGTCGTATTGGTCGAAGACATATCATTAAATTGTACCGTCAAATCGGCACAGCCGCTCGTCACATTTGAATTAAAACCTGCGGTAGGCAATGTACTTACATTTATTGTTTGAGTTGAAGTTACACTTCCACAATTGTTCGTCGCAGTTAAGGTTACGGTGTAAGCACCATCACTTCCATAAGTATGGACAGGGTTCGTATCGGTAGAAGTATTCCCATCGCCAAAGTCCCATAAATAACTCGTCGCATTGCTACTGTTATTGGTAAAAATGACCGTTTGATTATTGATATTTTGAGAAAAACCAACTGATGGAACATCGTCTACAACAATGTAATCGGTCAATGTAAATGTATTACTTCCTGAGGTATTACTCGCTACCAAGGTTACTGTGTAAACTCCTGCTGAAGTGTATGTCACCGTTGGATTTTGATCCGTTGATGAAGAGGGATTTCCTCCATTAAATGTCCATGACCAACTCGTCGTATTTGTCGAAGACATATCATTAAATTGTACCGTCAAATCGGCGCAACCACTTGTTACATTTGTATTAAAACCTGCGGTAGGCTGAGAACTAATCGTTACTGCTTGAGTCGAAGTTACGGTACCACAATCATTGGTAGCCGATAAAGTTACCGTGTATGTTCCATCACTTGAATAAGTGTGCATCGGGTTCGTTTCAGTAGAAGTCGTCCCATCTCCAAAATCCCAAAAATAACTATTGGCATTGGTGCTGTTATTCGTAAAAGTTACGGTCTGCCCATTTGTAGTTGAAGAAAAATCAGATGTTGGCGTATCGCTAACCGTGATATAATCAACCAATGTATAAGTATCTTGTAATCCTCCACTATTAGTAATGGTAAGAGATACCGTATAAACTCCTGGCGTATTATATGTTACCGTAGGATTTTGATCTCCTGAAGCATTAGGTGTAGCACCTGCGATGGTCCAATTATAGGAAACCGCATTGGTAGATTGGTCGGTGAAATTTACAGTTAAAGGAGCACAACCCGAAGTTACATCTGCAACAAATAGTGCAGTAGGTTGAGTGTTAATAATAACTTGTTGGGTAACTGAACTGACCCCACAATCATTAGAGACAAACAAAGTCACATCATAAACTCCATCTGAACTATAGGAATGTGCTGGATTTTCTTCCGTTGAAGAATTCCCATCTCCAAAAGTCCAATTGTAAGAAGTGGGTTCTCCTGTAGAAAGGTTTTCAAAAAAAACAGCATTTCCAAGCACCGTAAAATTAAAATTAGCAACAGGAAGTTCTCTAACTACAATATAATCCACTTTAGTTTCGGTATCACTTCCAGCCATATTGGTGGTGGTCAAACTCACTTCATAAGTTCCAGGATTCCCGTAAAGAACTGTTGGATTTTGAGCTGTTGATGAAGAAGGAGTACCACCTGGAAATGACCATAACCATGAAGTCGGAGAATTAGTTGACAAATCAGTAAAAGTAGTAGTCAAAAGATCACACCCAGTTGTGGGAGTTGCAATAAAGTCTGTTTCGGGTGGTAAAAGTATTTGGCAATCACTTGAGACCAATATATTATCAATGTAAAGATTGTTTCCAAAATCATTGACATTTTCAATTTTCAAAACCACATTAGTTTCTCCTACAAAAGCAGTCAAGTCCAATTGAATACAACCCGCTCCAAATGTTCCAGCATAACACCAGTCGGTATTTATCGCAGGAGTAAATTCACTAGTAGAAGGTTCTCTGGTTACAAAATTCCAAGTAGAACCATCATCGGCATCGGCAAATAGAGTGGTTGGAAAAGTAGTCCCTCCATCCGTAGATAATTTTATCACCAATGAATCTTGAAAATTAAGATTATTTAAATAAAGCGTATAAGCATAATCCAAATTCAAATTGACATTGGTATAACCTGAAAAATCCATCACTCCTGAAACCAATCCATCCCTTTCTCCCTGCCCATTAAGCGTCCAGTTATCCATAAATGCCGCAGAATTCCCTTTATCAGATCCGCCTACTTGAGAAAGTGCCCATGTAATATTATTGTTAGGATTTTCAATTGTCCAATTATTTAATCCATTTTCAAAGTCATCATATAGAATCACATTCGTACCTCCTGCCCCGACTGTAATGTAACCACTTTGTGTAGAAGTATTGCTACCAACTGGATTGGTTACTGTCAAAGAAACAGGATAACTCCCTGGAGCTGAATAGGTTACAACAGGGTTGGCAATAGTAGAAAAGGAAGGTGTCCCCCCTGTAAAAGACCATGCCCACGAATCCACAACTCCTGTAGATTGATCATAAAAATGTACTGGATTTCCTTCACAGATACTTTGAAGGTTTGATCCAAATGAAGCAACTGGTGGAACAGGTGGCGCACATTGTTGCAGACAATTAACCGATGTGATAAAAGCATTAATATCATTGACTGAAGTGGGTGACCATTGAGTAGTATTATTCACAGCTGGAGCCATCATAAATCCACTTCCTGCAGCATCGTGTACCGCATCAAAGTTATGCCCCAATTCATGTGCTGTCAATACTCTTAATCGCCAAGCTGTAGTGGAAAAATCTTGGAGGACATTATAACGACTATTATTACATACTCCACCTAGATAGGCAATACCAACTGTTGTACCATCCAAGTCTCGATCAGTCCACAGGGAGGCTACATCAAAAGTAACTCCGAAGTTTCCTCCATTTCCCCAACTTCTAAAATTATTTAACAATGTTCCCCCGGCTGTTGAATTTGTCCAAGGATCACTTGCAGCCGTTGTGGCAACAAACTGAGTTACAATCACAAAATTCAATTCATCTGCAAACTCATCGTCGTAATTACCTTGGACATTATTTAATACTGCGATGTTGTGATTCTCTACAGCTGCAACCGTATTATATTTTTGAAACATCAAAAAATCAGATGCTATTGCTACTTCTACATCAAAGCATAATCCGACTGATTTCTGAACGCTTTCTTTATTCTGTTGCATTCTATGCGTATGATTATGCATTTCATCTGCACCGCAAGTGGCATTCTTATTTGGAATGACTTCATGTTCATCATATACTACAAACAAATTCTTTGGAGCACTTTTATCAAAATACCAAACAGGCTCTATAAAAAATCGCTCTCCGCCTGACTCCACATATCCATAAAAGAAATCAGTATCAATCGTTAACCTAACATCACCACCTAAAGATTGCTCATAACCTTCAAATGCTTTACTTGTTCCTTGAGGCAATATCTCACCCTCACTAGTTTTGGTAAAATAATTAAGTGGTCTTATTTCATTTCGGAAAAGAGAAAAATCCCAATCATATTTATCTCCTAAATTCAGTTGAAATCGTGACTCCCCACTTGTACTTTTCACTTGGTTAAAAATATCATTAGTCGGTATTTCAAAAATATTCCAAGATTTGAAATGTTGGGAAAGTTTGGGATAGGACGATTTAGAAAGTATCTCTTGTCCATCGTAATTTTGGACCTGAGAAAAAGCACTAATAGAAAAACTTAAAATCGCAAATAGTAAAATTGCTCTCATAATTGTAGTTAGGTTAATGTAAGATTGTTTTGGTATCAGGATAGTAATATTGAAATAATATCTAAGTATATGTTGTAAAACCAACTTCACACATACTTGATAGAATTAGCAATAATAATTTTGATAATACAGCTTAGAGGTTCTTTAGATAGCTACTTTAAGAAAGGTGTCGATTATATATTTAAGATTAACAAATTTAATGTTTTTTGAAAATTTAACTTCATCAAATAATTGATTCTGTCATAAAATTGTCCATTTAGGGTATTTTTTATATTCTTTTAAAGTAAATGTGTGAAAAATCATCGCTAGATTAAAAAAATAATCCTTTTTTAATCAAAAACCCTTATTTTTGTAGTACCGATAAAAATTAAACAAAACCCCTCACCAAGAGTTTATTCCCGTTCCAAAAACTTTCTTTACCGAATCCTTAATTGCTAATGCTATTATTTATGCATTTTGCCTATCGCAAAATTCTCAACTCGTTGATTATCAATTAGATAATCATTAAATTTTGATTAGCCATTTAACAATAAAATTATGAAACAGCATTTGACATTAAGCATCTTTTTTATATTGACCATGATTTCATGTCGAAAAGATCCTGTAATAGTTCAAAGTAATCCGTGGGAAGAAATTCCAAATCTCTCTCTCAATTCCACTATCAATAGACTACATGCCAACCCTAGCGAAATGCTCATTGGAACTGTTGATAATTTTGCTCGAATGAGTGCTACGGGAACAGTTGTAGAACGAAGGGAATTAGAGGTTTTAAAAGGCGTTTTTGGAAGACCAGTTCTTTCTGATTTCGTTTTTACGAGAGTCGTAAAAAATATAAATAACGATCGTGAGCTTCAATTTCACCTCACCAAAAGTATCAATGCCATCCATCGAATTACCGATAGAGAAATCGCAGATAGTACAGAATTTGTGATCTTTGAAGAGCTTGGAAATGCATATTCTACGGGAGCGTTTAATAGCGATGGTTCTCAATTTTTATATGCCGCTCGAAGTTTAAATCCTCAAGAAAATCGTTATACTTTTTTCTTATTTGACATTGAATTAAATGCAAGTAAAAATCAATTTGTAAATGTTAGCGTTGCTAAACGAATCAATATTCCAGCCACTCTTTTAGGTTCGGAGGCTAGCAAATTAACCAACGTTCGGTACTTAGGAAACAATTTTTACGTGAGTACTTTGAATGGTGGTTTCCGAATTACACCTGACGGAATGTGGCAACAAGTATTCTCTCATTGGATATGGGATTTCTTTGAACATGATGGAAAATTATATTCAACTGGTTTTTACCAAAATCAATTTTATTCTTCAGAAGATGATGGTGAAAATTGGGTGTTTGCCAATACAGATACTCCTCTTCGAAAAGCAGTTGTTGCAGGAGGAAAAGTCTTTGGTCAAGATCAACTTGGACTTCCTTATCGCTTGGCGAGTGAGGATTTTACTTCGTTAAAAGAAATTTCTTATAATTCAAATTTCTTTGATGATGAACCAACTGCTTATCAAGCCATTGAATTTTTTAATGGGAAATATTATATCTCAGTACACAAGCGATTGTATGCTGTTGAAGATATTGTTTTGAAGTAAAATAATACCAGAGTCAAGGTCTGACTTTCAAGTCAGGCCTTGACTTTTTGCTTTGTTATGAGTAAATAAATAAAAGTCAAACCTTGATTCTTGCCTGACCTCTTTTTTTTAAAAGTCCTTCCATAATTTTATTTTTTCAATTCAATTTTCTTTTAATTTTTGAAATATTTTTCCTCATTTTAGGACCAAAATATGGCTTCCCTTCTACCTTCATAATATATTTCCGTACTATTTCTCTTCCATTTTGGATACTACTTTTATCTGTTTTCGAAAGAAGAAAAACCACCGTATATTGGTCAAATTTATCATCTTCCTCTCTTAAAAAAACAATAGCCTCATTTGCTAATTCCTTCGCAAAATCTTCATGAGTCAAATATTTTTTCATCAACACTTTTCGGCTTTTAGTTTGAATAGAATAATTCCTATCAAAAAGATGCTTAATGGATTTCATCATTTCTTTTCGAGTCAATTCTCCAGCATCCACTTTATTCGAAATTGTAATTTTTTCAAAATCATCTATGCTTACATCTTTGGTCTTTTCACCAAAGCTAGATGAATCTGAGTTGCACGTTGAGAAAGTCATTAAACTTCCTATCGAAAAAATAATAAACAGTATTAATTTTAGTTTTCGAAAAATTTTGATCTTAAGGCGTAAAATTGATTTCATAATTAAAAATTTAATGGGGGTTAAAAATATAGAGATTACAATACCAACAAAGTTGATATACCAAAAATATCTACTGGAATTACTATTGATTCTACAGTAAATCGTATGAAATTTAATTTTAGAAATTTTGTATTTAGAAGTTCTAGGCTAGGAATAAAAGTTCAAAATGTTTGGGAAGAATTTTGGTGAGTGTTTACTTGTAATTATAGAGCTAAACAAATTTATAATTTTCTCTAAAAAAAAAGAAATATTATCCCTATTTTTTAATTAAGCTCCAACCATTACTCTCATGAAATTTGGTGCAATTATTGTAACACCTTATTAGTTAACCACTTACACAATTTATTTTTTCGTATAAAAATAAAAAGCAGAGCTTAGAACAAGTTAAACACAAAGACATTTTCCAACCAGTTGATCCAATCTCTGCTAAAAAGAAAGCTACAACCAAATCTTACTTATTATTTCTTTTCGATCAAAAAATTAACCTATTGCCCGCAATGAGATGGATGGGGTTCACCATATTAGTTTTTCTTTTTTCTTTCCCGTTTTTGAGCCAAGGACAAGATAGTTACCGAGTGGGGTTTAATCCACTCTTGATACAATTGGAAGCAGAGATTGCAAAAGGCAATTTGATAGCACTACGTGATTTAGGAACTTTATTAAATAAAGATAAAATAGGAGATGAAGCTCAGCGCATTTTAAAAAAACATACCTTCTTCCTAGATCAAGAATTCAATTGGGACAAAAAAACAGATCGGCAAACTTTTCTAGATTTTTTTTATGATAATAAAAATCAACTTCGATTTTTCCACCCAGCAGGTGTATTTTACATTACAGCATTAGATGTAAAAAAAGTAGATTATAAAATTGAATCTCTTCCAAAAAAATTAAAATCAGAAAAAACAATACAATTACGTAGAAACATCAATCAATTTGAAAAAGCAATTCAAGTCAATGATGAAAAAAAGGTAGAACGAGCTTTAACTGATATTGTAAATTTGAATACTCGTGAGTCACAACATTATTTGCTTCAAGTGATGCAAGAAGGCTTACTTCAAAAAAGTAAACTTAAAGGAAAAATACATTTTGTAATTACCCTTTCTCAAGCATTACAAAATCATCCTACTCTCGAAACTTTAGAAGTAATTTTAAGTGAAGTTGAAAAAGGTTTTCTTCCTTTTACTGAAGCAAAAATGATCTTATCTCATCTAACCAATCATGCCCTACCCGAAATAAAAGAACCGCAAAAAGGAGTTGACCTTTTTAGAAATATGATTGACTCTTTAGAGACCATGGAAAATATTCGATATGCTGGATACGAAAGTGTTTTTGGATTTAATAAATTTATCTTTCCACATGAAGTCGATTATTATGGACGAATTGTAGGACTTACAGATGAATATCCTTGGATGAAAAGAAATGCGATAAGGGACTTGATGAATACGGAACATGAACGTTCCTATTTGTATTTGGCAGCGGATTTTCATAAAAATCATCTTAACACTACCAGTCAAAAGAATACTCCTATTCTTTCTGTTCAAGATTATGAGAAACATTTTATTGAATCTAATCAATTGATTATCAAAACATTAGATAAAAATAAAAAATTTCAAAATATCTTTGAATCATTGGCTAATCAAAAATCTGATGACCAATTAAAAAGAAATTTTCTTCTGTATTGGATGGCTCATCATGTTGACTTTGAATGGAATCAAGGGTATGGGTTGTATATCAACAAAAATGAAATGGAGGCCGAAACGGAGGATCTTGAAAAACATTTTCGTAGACTAAATTCAACGAAAGATGAGCCTGCAATGAAGTCATTTAAAAGATTGACTATTGGATCTCCTGTTGAAGTTTTAAACTTGGCGAATAAATATCGTCAACTATTGAGATCTTATAACAAAACTCTTCCAAATATAAGACACCAATATTTAGAACAATTATCTAGACTTACGGAATACTGTCGTAACAATAATATTCCATTTGAACCTAACAAACGTTTACAACAAAAATTAGATCAGCTTCGAGAAAAAATCTCAAGCAGTAAAAGATATGAAATCGAAAATCGAATTATCAACTCTTTAAAATTAGAGGAGATTACAGCAGTAGAATATTACGGTTGCCTTTATGAAAAAAATAATGAATTCACATTTTCTATTGGTAGAATTTTAGATCATTATTATTCTCGACATTGGAATTTAATTATTGAAAATGATTCTCAGTTAAGATTGTTTTTAAAGAAAGCAGCTTTGTTTAAACAGATTGGTACAGGTGGATCGTGTAATCTTTATTTAACTAAAATTGAAAAAAAATCAACTGACTTAATGAGTCGATTGAATGATCTTTTAGAAGTGGAACCTGATGATGAAATCATTTTCCTTATCGAGTCGATGATGCCCAAAAAAGTAGTTCAGGAGGATTCTGATCTTGAGGAATTTATCGATGATCCAAGTGATTTTTCTAAAAATGATATTCGAGTTTTACCCATAGCATCAAATGATGATTTTCAAAAAATCATTGATAAGATGAAAACAGAAACAGATAAAAAAGTTTTAAATAAATACCTTACTTATTTACGCAAAAATCCAAAGATTGAAGTAGTCCCTATTTACTTTCAACTCATTGATAGTCAGACTTTTATCCAAAAAAAATATGATTACAACATTACTTTAGCTGATCTTATGACTAAAGTAATTGCAGGGGCCTACAATCATAATCTCACTCCTGAAAAACCCAAACTTTTTGCTACCGACAAATGGAGAAAATTATGGAAAACGGATGGCAAAAATTATAAAAACTGGGTCAATCTTTTCTTTGAGCAAAAGTTAAAACAACTACAATTTGCTGAGAAAATCAAGATTGACATCATCAATGATGTCTTTGCTTCTCAATATTACAAACCTCAATATAAAGAGGATTGCTTAAAAGCTTTAGCTAAAGTTCGTCCAATCAAAAAAATTAAAAAACTAAAAACAACTGATAAATTATCGGTCAAAAATGACTTAAAATATTTTGAAGATTTCTTTTTTAGCTATAAAGATTTGGATGACATTCCTAAACTATTTGAGGTAGATGATGCGACTATATTATTTGATTATTTGGTAAAAAGAACAGTAGATTTTGATGAGTCAGAACTCGGAACATTTTGGAATAATATTTTTCGACAAGGATGGTTTTTAGAATTTATCAATTCAAAAAACGATAGAATCGCAGAAATTAATAATATCAAAGATGCTTTGCTTGCTTACCTTAATGAAAGTGATATGATAAGTGAATATGAGGAGCAAACGACTAATTTAAATATCCATCAAATTGAATCTATTGGACAGGATTTGATTACTAAATTAAAAAACTCAATTCAATCACAAAAAGATTCTGCGACCAAAGCATTGATTCAACAATCCATTTTAGCAAGAGCTACTTTTAAGGACATTGGAGAAATTGTAAATGTTTTATATAGATTAAGTGCTGGGCAAACTTTTGAACCAAAACTCTTTTTGCAAAAAGATTTCGGACTACCTATTTTTAATTTGGAGGATGATAAAATTAGTGCGGATGTCATTTCTCGTCATTCCAAACTAAGTGAAGCTGAATTTTACAAATATTATTTAAGTGAATTTGGCGTAGATTTTTTGACTAAAAAAGGTAAGTTGGATTTTCAAAAAATATTTGATTTGTTGCAGTATGAAATCGTTACTCCTTTTGTAGGTGATGGCGGAAGTAATCGAGATCAATTTACTTATGGTCTTATCAAATTATTAGAACTCCACTTTAATGATCGTCTTGGTTTTCACGAAAAACTAAACGAAAATCAAACTTTCTATACTTTTACCAATACCAAAAGAGCAACCGCTTGGCGTACTTATCTTATTGATAAAAAACTCGCTATAAAAAATGAAGATCTTCCTCCTTCATTTAATCAAATCGTCAACAATAGGTAATTTATTGAGACCGCTTCGCTATGAGAGATGAGATCGTCACCTCTCACAGCAAAGCAGTCTCATCAAAGTAATCTTTTCCCGACAAAAATCCCATTTTTAACAAAACCCTAACAGCTAGTAGTACAACTTCTGCACCTTTCTAATAGTTATTTTTTCAAGAAAACTTGTAACTACTCAGCATTGAGAATACATGATACACGAGTCAAGGTCTGACTCCAAAAGTCAGGCCTTGACTTAAAAGAACTTAAATAGAAGTCAAACCTTGACTTTTCAAGTCAAACCTTGACTCGTGTATTCCAAATGCTAAATAGTTACGAAAACTTTTAGGTTTTATAAATTGTTTCAAATTCATTAAATATTGATACATTTGTAAAAAGTACTTTTTAAATCAAAAACATTGGATATGAAAAAAGCATTGCAGTTTTTATTATTATTTTCAATACTCATGATGGGTATCACACATGATGCAGACGCACAAAGAAAAAAGAAAAAGAGAAAAGGTGATGTTGATGAATATTTTGACGATAAAGGAAATTTTGCACAACGCCTTTGGTATGGTGCCGACATTAGTTTAAGGTTTCAACAGACCTCTTTGGGAGGTGCTCCTGGAAATGTATTTTTTGGTGGTTTTTCTCCTATGGCTGGATATAAAATCACGAATGAATTCTCTGTTGGCCCTAGAATAGAATTCAATTATCAGGGTGCTCGATATAATATTGGGGGACCCGATGATCTCAAATATAATAGTACCAATCTTGGGCTAGGAATATTTGCTCGATACAAATTTTTGGAAACCTTCTTTGTTCACCTAGAATATCAGCGTTTGGGAGAAGAAGAACCACTCGTTCAGAATAACCAATTGGTAGTTGAAAATAATGCCTTGGTTACTCAACGATTCTGGGATGACCATACTTATGTAGGTGGAGGTTATCATAGTTCATTTGGAGTAGTCGGATTTCAAGTGACGATCCTGTGGGATACCTCGCAAGCATTTGATTCCAATAATATTCCAATCGTTTACCGAGCAGGACTAAATTATAAATTTTAACGGTGAACTGTAAACGTTGAACGGTTAATCAAAAACGGTGAGTACAACATGATTTGTACTCACCGTTTTTTTTTTAGTTCACAGTTCAACGTTAACCGTTCACCGTTAAAATCTAACGGTTATTCCAGCCAAAAAATTTCTTCCTGCTTGAGGAAATAAACCTGTCAAATTGTAAATTGCTCCATCCTCCAACTGAGTATAAGGATCATCTTCTCGACCATCATAACCTGCTGAAGAGTAGCGATAAATCCATGCGTTATTAGAATATTTTGCATCAAAAATATTTCTTACTAACAATGTAATTCCAATTTCTTCTACCCATTCCGTTTTCACAGTATATCCAATTCGCAAATCACTATAAGAATACGCTGGTAATATTGAGTTTTCATTAGAAGTATTGTCAATGAATTGATCGCCTACGTATTTAGTTGATAATGAGAGTGTTAGGTCTTTGTTTTCATTATTTGCCAAAACATCATAAGTCAATCCGCCCGTAATTATAATGTTAGGAGAAAGTGCTAAATCTGTATTTTCATGTAAAACTTCATCTTGCCCCCAAGTATCCCAATTATCAATAAATTCAGTAAATGACTTTATTTTATTTTGGGAAAAAGTTGCAGCAGCATTTACAGTCAAACCATTTCTTAATTCATAGGCACCTTCTAGTTCCAAACCTATTCGATAACTATCATCTACGTTGACGCGAGTGTACTCACCCACATCGTTAATTTGTCCAGTCAAAACCAATTGATTTTTGTATTGCATCCAATAAACATTAGCTCCCCACGCAGCTCTACGGAAATTTTGGCGATAGCCTAATTCTGTATTATAAAGGGTCTCATGAGTAGGACGACTCGCTGGTGAAGACTCTGTATAATCACTTCGATTAGGTTCTCTATTTCCCACAGCAAAAGAAGCATAGGCTTGTCCATTATTTCGCATTTGATAAGTCAATCCAAATTTAGGATTGAAGAAATTTAGACTTTCACTTTGCTCTAAAAAAGTTCCATCCGCATCTGGTCCTAAAAATTCATAGTCCACTCTTCTGTATTGCAAATCCACATAACCAAATAACTTTTCAGCTAATTCGACATTTGTTTTTGCAAAAATATTAAAGTCTACTTTCTCCGCATCATTGTCATAATATCGATGTCCTTGCACACCATCACTTGCATATTGCGCCCAAATGATTTCACCAAAATGTTTTCCTTTATAAATATTCCATCCACCTCCAAGAGTAAAATCCAATTTATCAGGCGAGTAATTTAATGCATAGGTCACTCCGTAAAAATCGTTATCCAACCATCGTCTTCTAATCAAATCTGTAGAAGTAATCGTATCGGCTGTCAAAAGAATCGGACTCAACCCATAATCTGAAAAGTCCTCCCCTGCTTTGTATTGTTCAAAAAATCCTTGCCCTTTGGTATAGTGCAATGCCCCACTAAAATTCCACCCTCCATCAAATTGATGATTGATTAATGCTTGGTAATGCGTTTGAGTATAATCATCTACTTCGTTATCATGTGGCTCGCCAGATTTTTCTGTACCAGCAGAATTAAAGGTTCTAAGTTCCTCATCATCAACGTATTGTGCAGGTACGCCATTCCATGCTTGATAGGTAATTTCATGTCCTGAGAAAGTGTTGAATCGAACAGATGTTTTGTCTCCAATGTAAGCTGCTGACAAATAATAAGAACTCAAATCTGATTCCGCTCGATCAATGAATCCATCAGAATTAATTTGAGATAGACGCCCGTCAAACGTGAATTTATCATTTATCAAACCACTTCCAAATTGAGTATTATATTTCAAAGTATTAAATGAACCTACAGAAGAAGAGATTTGTCCATAGGCTTCTTGATGTACTTTCGAAGTGTTCAAATTAATAGATGCACCAAACGCACCTGCACCATTGGTTGAAGTTCCTACTCCACGTTGGATTTGGATATTTTCAGTACTACTTGCAAAGTCAGGAAGATCCACCCAAAAAGTCCCTTGCGATTCAGAATCATTTAATGGAATACCGTTGATGGTCACATTGATACGAGTAGGATCAGAACCTCTCACTCGAATTCCGGTGTAACCAATCCCAGTACCCGCATCAGAACTCACTACAACAGATGGTGTCCACTTTAATAAAAAAGGCACATCTTGACCTAAGTTATTTTCTTCGAGTTCCTCTTTTTGGATATTGGTAAAAGTCATAGGTGTGGTTGCCCCTGCACGCGTTGCCGAAACAATTAGTTCATCAAATTCTATTTGACGAGAAATGTCAATATTCAATTCTGTATCGCCAACAACTTTTACAGATACTCGATGATCTTCATAACCACCATAATTGACAGAAAGATTGTAGACTCCACGTTCTACATTTTCAATAACATAATCTCCATTTATTTGAGAAACGGTCATGAGTTCTGTTTCCAAAATGTAGATGGTCGCACCTATTAATGTTTCTCCCTCGGCAGTTACTTTTCCATATATTTTATATTGGGAAAAGAGGTTAGTAGAAAAAAGAAGCAATAATGCAATGAATAAATTTTTCATAAAAAAATAGTGTTTAACTCTCTTCTATTAGAAAGTACATTGAAAAAATATTCTGTACAGGGGTATTGTACAAAATTGATAAATCCAATAAACACCATTGATAAGCCCATCCATCGGTTGATGGATATTCTTGGAAGGCTCATTTCCCTTCCCAGCATAATCTGGGCAGGTTCAATGGGTATGATCTCAGTCCCGAAAATTCGAGACACCCCAAACGAGATACCGCAAAGGTAGGATTATTCAATCAAAATCAAAATGTCAATCAAAATCAAAAATTACAAAACTGGTGATTCACAATTCGTATTTTAATTTTGATTTTTTAATTGTCTTTTCATTTTTCCAAAACACTCAATATCTTCATCATTCTAAGTTCTTGGCTACCAGACACTTTAATATATTTTTTATTATAATTCATTAAAGTACTTAGATATAGTTGATACAATTCTTCTCTCTCATTTGGATTTTCTCTTTGAGGATCAAACTCCCAAGGCACATCAATTCCACATAAAATAAATATTCCATCTTCTTTTTGGAATTGCGTTTCAATCCAAGGATGACATTTTCCAAAACGATATTCTGACCATATTTTTAAGACTAACATACTCGTATCACAGCATAAAAATTGATTCGATTTTTTTAGAAAAAACATTTCTAAATCACGTTGACCTTTTGCAATTTTTATTAAATCATCTTCTCGATAAGGTCTTTTAATAGATTCAATATAAGTCCTCGCAAACTCAGGGACATATTGAGTTTGAAGATTTTGAGCAAGTTCTAATGTCAAAGTAGATTTACCAGTTGACTCTGGACCAGTAGTAATAATTTTTTTTATTTTTTTATCCACTAATAAATGACGTATTTTGTTTCCAGTTAAAAATTCATCAACAAAAGTAAAAGATGAATTGTTAACAAAGTACATTTTTTCATTTTTCATTAAGGCTGTTCAGAAAAATTTTATTAAAAGAAAAGCTGAATTCCCCCCCCAGCCCCAGCCAGCGGGGGAGATGGTACGCATCCTTCTAACGCGATAGAAGCACGTTCACTCTCCCCCGCTGGCGGGGGTTGGGGGGTGGAATTTCTGTAAAAATCATTTTTCTTAACATCCTAATTTTTCATTCTTAATTTTAACTACCCATTGCACACCATAGAACCACATTATAATTGGAGAGATCGTTATGACGCTGCGGAAGATAAGCGTTCACCATTTTATGGAAGAGAATATAGTGAATTTCAATTCACTCAAAAAGTATATAATTACTTCATTCATCCACAATGGGATAATTTTGGTTCGCCTACTTTATACATGAAAATTTTGTATGCAGATTATGATGAAGGGTTTGCAATTTTAGAATTGATGGGAGAATGGAATGATGGAGTCACCAATGACATTATGTTTCTCAAAAGAGATGTGGTAGATGAACTAGCTCAACATGGTATTTCCAAATATATTTTGATTTGCGAAAACGTGTTGAATTTTCATGGTTCGGATGATTGCTATTATGAGGAGTGGCAAGAAGATGTTATGGATGAAAAAGGTTGGATTTGTTTAGTTAATTTGCTCCAACATGTTCAAACTGAAATGGAAGAAACACAATTACAATTTTATGTCAATATGGGTGGCAGTTTTAATGATGTTACTTGGCGACCACATAACCCAAAAATATTTTTTAAACTTATTGAAAATCTAATTCACTCGGAGACCAAACAACTTCGATATTAATGTGTATGAGTGTATATGTGTATGGGTTTATATGTTGTCGAATACTTTAAAAAAAATTCAAGAAGCCCATACAATTTAGTTCGTCAACATACACACCTACTATACACATACACTTAAACACCAAAAAAAAATCATGCATAAATCTGGTTTTGTAAATATAATAGGACGTCCGAATGTAGGGAAATCTACACTCATGAACGCATTGGTAGGAGAACGAATGTCCATCATTACCAACAAGCCTCAGACGACTCGGCATCGTATCATTGGTATCGTAAATGATGATGATTATCAAGTTGTTTTTTCTGATACTCCTGGAGTGGTTCGTGATCCTGCGTACAAGATGCACGAGGCGATGAATCGTTTTGTAGACTCTACTTTTAAGGATGGAGATATCATGTTATTTTTAACAGAACCGAATGAACATTACACCGAAGATGATCCGATTTTACAAAAATTAAAAAAATTAGAAACTCCTGTATTTTTAGTTATCAATAAAATTGATACGATAAGTGATAAGGAAGTAGCAGACTTGATTCAGCAATGGAATATGATCATTGACTTTACAGAAACGATTCCTATTTCTGCTTTGAAAAAAAATAATACGGATACTTTATTTAATTTAATTTTAAAATATTTAAAAGAAGGCCCGATTTATTATCCGAAAGATCAATGGACGGATAAGCCTGAACGATTTTTTGTAAGTGAAATTATTAGGGAAAAAATCCTTCAACAATATGCTCAAGAAATCCCCTACTCTTCTGAAGTCATCGTTGAATCATTTAAAGAAACGGAAACTAAAAATGGCGACCCACTTGTACGTATCAGCGCCATTATTTTTGTAGTTAGAAAAACTCAAAAATCTATTATCATTGGAAAAGCAGGTGCTGCCATTAAAAAATTAGGGTCGGCTGCACGTAAGGACATTGAAGTTTTTTTGGAAAGTAAAGTTTTCTTAGAGTTATTTGTAAAAGTAAAAGATAACTGGAGAGATAATGATCGATTGCTTAAACAGTTTGGATATAATCATTGATTTTGAAGAAGGGAAAAAGGGAAGACGCATTTGAGAAGTTTGTCGAAAATTGGTGATTGTCTTTTTCAAAAGTATTCGAAAATACTTCTCAAATCGTAAATCCGTCTTCCCCTTTTCCCTTCTTCAAAACACCCCCATTTCAAAACAAAAAAATAAAAAATTATGTACAAAAAACTTTACACCACTCTACTTATCATTCTACTTAGTACATCATTTTTAGCTGCTCAAAATATTGCAGATATTCCAATTATGCATGATGGAGTAGAAAGGAAATATTCTGTTTATCTTCCAGTAGACTATCAGGATGGAATGCAATTACCATTGGTATTTAACCTTCATGGATTTGGTTCCAATGGTTTTCAACAAACTTTATATACTGCCTTTATCAATATAGCAGATACTGCTAATTTTATTGTGATTACTCCTGAAGGATTAATTGGCTCAACCACATTTGCGACGGGAACACATTGGAATTCCTATTTTGGAACAGGTGTAGATGATATCGGTTTTTTAAATTTATTGATTGATAAAATGTATACTGATTATGACATTGATCTCTCAAGAGTTTATTCTACGGGGATGTCTAATGGTGGATTTATGAGTTATCGTTTAGCTTGTGAATTATCCGATAGAATTGCAGCTATTGCTTCCGTAACAGGATCTGTAACCAATCAACAACTTGATAATTGTAGTCCTCCAAGAGCAGTTCCAATTATGGAAATTCATGGCACAAGTGACCAAATTGTACCTTTTAATGGCATCCCATTATTTTCTCCTTCTATTCCTAATTTAGTTGATTTTTGGGTAAATCATAATAATTGTGCAACTCCAGCAGATACGATTATGCTACCCAATCTCAATACAGATGATATGTCTACGGTGGATGTTTTAAAATATAAAAATGGTGATGAAGGTTCAGAAGTTTGGTTTTATATCGTAGAGGGCGGAGGACACACTTGGCCCGGTGGTACCATTGATTTACCCAATGCAGTTACCAATCGAGATTTTTTTGCATCCGTTCATATTTGGGATTTTTTCAAGAAATTTGTTCATCCTAATCCAGCAGCAGGTACGCTTGTCAACAATGAAAATATATTGTTAGAAAATATTAAAGTCATTGCAAATGCTTCGACTCAGAAGTTAATAGTTTCTTCTGGAAGCGAGGATGATATTAAAACAATTCAACTTTGGGATATGCTTGGCCGACCTGTTTTTGAATATCGTTCTTCCACACTTCAAAATTCATTTCAAGAAAGAATTGATAATTTGCAAACTGGAATTTATGTTGTGACGGTGGAGACGACGAAAGGATTTTTTACGCAGAAGGTTTTCTTTTAAAAAATATTTGAATTTTGTCCAAATGTAAAAGCGGTGTTAGGAACTCATTCCTAACACCGCTTTTACATTTGTAACCGCCAAATTCATTTGGCAGGTTGAGAAAAGGACAATGATTCGTACAACCAGCCAAATGAATTTGGCGGTTACAAAAATTAGAAATAACGAGGCGTAACAATATTTTTCTTATCAAAATGAAAATCATATCCTACCATAATTTCAAAAGAACCTTTTGCAAAAGGACTTAATTCAGTCAATGTTAAATCATAAGCTAATCCTAATCTGACTCCATTTCGTAGATGTATCATCGCCCAAAGGTCAGCAGAATCTACGGAACTTGTTTTGCCAATAAAAGCCTCAAAAGAAGATCGGAAAGAAGCTCCTACCCAAAGTGATTGGTAAAATAAAAATGAAAGATCAATATCAAATTCATTAGGTGCTCCAATTGGATTAAGGTTTCCTCCATCTGTTGAGAAGTCTCCAAATAAACCAACACTCTTGATTATAATAGCTGGTTTAAAAACTAAACTTTCTCCACTAATTGGAATGGCCACACCTGCAGTAATAAAATAATGTCGATATAATTGTGCCCATCTATTCGTTTCAATATCATCTCTTCGAAGGTCTGTTTTTAATAAATGTGGAACCGAAAATCCTGCGTAAAATTTGTCAGAATAATAATATAAACCTGCTCCAAAATTGGGTGCCCATAAGTTCACATCATTTTTAAAGGACTGATCTCCGCCTCTTGGATCTTTGTATCGTAATATGCCAAAGTCGGTTCGATAATTCATAAAACTAGCCTGGAGTCCAATAGAAACTTTTCCCTTGCCAAAAGGAATTCGATAGGCATAACTCAAACTTCCTGATGTCGAACCTGTTGCTCCAATTTTATCATTGGAAAGGTTAAATCCTAATCCTATTCGCTCCTTAAATGGAGTATGAATAGAAAAAGTTTGGGTATGAGGCGAACCGTCAATCCCCCACCATTGGTCTCGATAGAGTGCCACAACTGACATATATTCTTTACTTCCTGCATACCCTGGATTGTACGCTAAAGTATTGAACATATATTTGGTAAACATCGCATCTTGTTGTGCTGATGTGTTATTTGAAATAAAAAAGAATAAGAGTAGTACTGGGATAAATTTTCTCATTGTTTCAAAGTGTTTTTATCAATATATTGGTTTGGTAGTTTCAATTTTAGTTCATCTAAAATCATTATTTTAGACCAACAAACCATTGATTTTCAAAAACTTACGTATTATTTTTTTACAAAATTATAATGAGGGAAATTTGATACTGGCTCTATTAATAATTAAAAGTGGGGAACTTAGTGCAAGATACTATTAATCATTGCTAGTATAAAATAGAGGGTATTCACATATTATTTTCAAAAACCATACCTCTATTTAATGAAGAATTAAAAATGAATAATTAATACGAATCAATAGTTCAATTGTAAAAAAAACGGGGTCGGAACTACGTCCCTCAAAAACATTGTATTAAAATTTTCTACAAACAGGGTCAGTCCTAACGGACTTAAAAAAAAGCCCAGAGGGCTATCCCTGTTTGTAGATAATTTGCTAAAAAATAAATTAAGGGACGTAGTTCCGTCCCTATTTTTTATGCTTGAACTGTTGATTCGCATTAATTAATAATTTTTGGTAACGTGTTATAGGTAGGAAGGGAAGATGGGAAAAAGGGAAGACGGATTTACGATTTGAGAAGTTTTGACAATCCCTAATAGAAGTTGACCGTTTTTCAAAATTTTTATCAATGAAAAACGGAAGAAGCCTAAGAAGAAAGCGTAAATTTAGTG
>CAKZSH010000018.1 GCA_937918905.1 uncultured Saprospiraceae bacterium | reverse complement strand
AGTTGGGTTTGAAGAAAAGCAAAGGGATTTGATATTTTCCAACATTGGTTTTATATTTTTTGATATCAGATTTTCCAATGTGATCGGCTGTGATGATAAATAAAGTATTGTCATACCAATCCATTTTTTGCGCAGTTTTAAAAAACTCTTGCAACGCATAATCCGTATATCGAATGGCTTGAAGAATTGGTTTTTCGTCTTCGTATTTTTTCTTAAAAAAATCCTCAACGTAGTAAGGATGATGAGAAGTTAAAGAAAAAAGTAACGCCGTAAATGGTTTGTTATATTTATCAACTTCTTTCAATGTAAACTGAAAAAATGGAACATCCCAAATGCCCCAATTCCCATCGTAATCATCTTGATTAGGATAAGCCGTACGATCATAAAAATTTTGATAACCCGTTAATTTTGAATACCGTTCAAATTCCATTGAACCTGGATTGGAGCCATGAAAGAATCCACTCGTGTATCCTTTTTTTCCTAAATGAGCAGCAATTCCATCGACTTGATTGCCTTGGTAAGCGGAGAACATCAAAGCGGTTTCCATCAATGCAGGAACACTTGCTGACAATGCTGCAATTCCTTGCGTCGATCTTGTTCCTACGGCGTAAGCATTTTCAAAATACCAACTTTCCGTCATCAAAGAATCCAAAAATGGGGTAGGACTTTTTTTATAAATTTTCTTTCCATCCTCTGGTGGATTAAAAAATCCAATATGTTCTTTTCCAAAACTTTCTAAAACAATGATAAAAACATTTTCTTTTTTAAAGGCCTCTGTTGGTTTTGGATTTTTATAAATATTTATTTGTTGCTCTTGTTCTGCTTGCGATAGATAATTTTTTTCTTCAATAAAATGTTGCTGTACGGAGAATAGCAAATTCAAGGTGGTATTGGTTTGCAATGGCATCAATCGCATATCATCGACATACTGTGCCGAAGTCAATGACATGATGGGGCGCAATTGAATTCCACCTCGCATAGCAATAACTACACCCGCAGCTATCAACGGCATCAAAATGGATTGAATGCCAAAATTGAGTCGATAATCAGGGTAGGGTAGCGTAGTTTTTTTATAAATAAAATTCAAAAATCCAATCATCAAAATCAACACAATTGCCAAATACCAAAAGTCATATAAAAATTGAAATGCCATATTGGTAGTTTCTCCAATCAAATTTAAATCACTCCCAATAGCTCTACGAAAGGCAAATTGAAAATAGGCCATATCGCCTACTTCAAAAATCATTGCAATAGAATTAAAAAGGATGAAAATCCATTTTTGGATTTGACGATAGGTTGGATGGTTTCGAAAAGAAAAAGGTAAAATATAGGTGATGACCAATAATGAATTGACATAGGCAATAGCAGCCAAGTCGAAGCGCATTCCAAAAAACAATAATTTTATAAAACTAAAACCCCCATCAATAGGAAATGACGAAGCATTGAATGCATAAAACCCAATTCTGCAAATCATCCAAACTAAGAGTAATCCTAGTATTCTTAATCCCAACTGTTTTGTGAAAAACAATTCTTCTTTTAGGCTCATTAAAATATATTGTGCCACATAGCACACATAGAAGTTTCACAGTAGTTCATATAGATCGAATAAAAAATGTGATCTATTGTAAAAAAATCTATGTGCGCTATGTGGTGAAGCAGAAAATTGAAATAAAACACAAACCTACAACCTCCCTTTTATAAAAAAAAACAAAAAAAGCAATATTGTAGTATTAAAAATTTTGCTATATCTTGCTGCCATATTGGTGAGAAGTCATCAATTTAAAAAAAATCCATCTTGATATCATTAAGCTATGGTCCAACACTTTTAATATTAGGGATTTGACTCTGTATCTGTTAGTAGGGCGGGCTTCAGGCCGTTGACTTGTCCGGCTCGGAATTTTTCGTAAGAGAAAGGAAGCAAGGAGATTACCCAAAGCAAATCGGCTGCCCTAACCATGTCTCGTAGGGTCCAATAGCACCTCTGATATTTGGATGGTTTTTTTTTATGAAGAAATGTTTTTAATTGAAGAAGAGATATTTGAAGAAGGGAAAAAGGGAAGACGGATTTATGATTTGAGAAGTTTTTTCGAAAATCGGTAAAAACACCTCATCACAATTATTCGGCAAACTTCTCAAATCATAAATCCGTCTTCCCTTTTTCCCTTCTTCAAATACTCCTTCTTCAAAAAAAATCACCAGTAAATTTAAGATAAGTTAAGTTTTCGACAAACTTCAAAAATCAAAATTCCTTGTTCGATATTCGATATTCCCTCCCATATTTCTTATCTTGTCTCCACTAAAAACAGCAGAATGTAAATATATTGTTTTAATTCATTTAAACATACTAATCCAACGGAAGAGAATGTGCCAGCCACATTATACATCTCCGATTAACCTCCAATTAAAATGACATTAGCTGACGCTCGTATAGCACTTAAAAAATTCTTCGGTTACGACAACTTTCGTCCCAATCAAGCAGAGATTGTACAAAGCGTTTATGATAAAAAGGACTCCTTGGTATTGATGCCTACGGGAGGTGGGAAATCTATTTGTTTTCAAATTCCAGCGATTACTTTAGATGGAATTTGCATAGTGGTTTCGCCATTGATTTCATTGATGAAAGATCAAGTGGAGAGTTTGAGAGGAAATGGAATTCCTGCTGCATATTATAATAGTTCCCTTTCTAAAAGTCAGGAGCAACAGGTTTTAAATGATATTGAGACCGAAAGTATTAAGTTACTCTATGTTTCTCCTGAACGAATGTTGACGCGTAGTTTTTATGATTTGATGCAGCAGATGAAAATCAGTCTGTTTGCAATAGACGAGGCGCATTGTATTTCTTCATGGGGACATGATTTTCGTCCTGAGTATTCAAGGATGAAGTTTTTAAAAAAATCATTTCCACATGTTCCGATCATGGCGTTGACAGCGACTGCGGATAAATTGACCCGTAAGGATATTGTTACACAAATGGGATTGGTTGATCCGATTGTATATTTAGCTTCATTTGACCGACCCAATTTAAGCCTTGAAGTGCGCCCTGGAAATAAACGAATTGAGCAAATTGTTTCCTTTGTAAAAAGTAGACCAAATCAGTCAGGTATCGTTTATTGTTTGAGTAGAAAAAATACAGAGAAACTTGCGGATAAATTAAGAGCGAACGGAATTCGTGCAACACACTATCATGCAGGTTTGCCACCTAATAAAAGAAGTGAAGTTCAAGAAGAATTTATCAATGACCAAGTGCCAATTGTATGTGCAACGATTGCTTTCGGAATGGGGATTGATAAATCGAATGTTCGTTTTGTCATTCATTATAATTTACCTAAAAATATAGAAAGTTATTATCAAGAAATTGGTCGAGCAGGGCGAGATGGTTCCAAAGCGGATACGGTTTTGTTTTGGAGTTATGGTGATGTAAAAATTTTAACAGACATTTTGACTTCTGCTGAAAATCAAAGCGATCATACTGAACTCAAATTGTCGAAACTCGAACGGATGCGTCACTTTGCGGAAGCGATGCAATGTCGTCGAAAAATACTCCTTGCTTACTTTAGTGAAACCATGACGGAGGATTGTGGCAACTGTGATATTTGTAAAAATCCTCCTCAGCGAATGGACGGAACGCTTATCGCACAAAAGGCACTTTCGGCATTGGCACGTACCAAAGAGCAAGTAGGAATTAATTTGTTAATCAATATATTGAGAGGTTCGAATCAACGGGAGATTTACGAAAAAGGTTTTAACCAAATTAAAACTTATGGTGCAGGTCGAGAGATCAGTTATATCGATTGGCAGTCGTACATGATGCAATTGCTCAATGCGGGATTGATGGAAATTGCTTACGACCAAGGGAGTGTTTTAAAATTAACGCCTGCGGCAAAAGAAGTTTTATTTGAAGGCAAAAAGATTGAAATGGTCAAACCTGTGGATGTCAAAGCAAGAGTCGAAGCGGCCAAGAAAAAAGCAAAAGCGAAACCAAAACGAGAAAGAGTTCGCGACGAATTATTCGAAGCACTTCGTACGTTGCGATTACAATTGGCAAGGGTACGAGGTGTGCCGCCGTACATTGTATTTAGCGATGCGACCTTGGAAGAGATGGCTGCCAAACGTCCTACGACTGACTTGATGATGAATGAAATTAGTGGAGTAGGGGAACGTAAAATGCATCTCTACGGAGAGCAATTTAAACAAGCGATTATTGATTTTTTAAGAAAAAAAGAAGAGGCAGGAGAGAAGGTGACAGGGAGTTCGCATATCCTCTCTTTTGATATGTATAAAAAAGGCGCAAGCATTCAAGAGATTGCAGTTAAAAGAAGTATCAAAGATCTAACAGTACTTTCACATCTTTCAAAAGTTTATGAAGAAGGCGAGGATTTAGATATTTCTGTTTTTATACAACCGCATGAAATTGAACATATTTTAAAGGCATTGCCTCAATTGCAAGTCCCTTATAAAATGTCTGATATTTTTAATCATTTTGAGGAGAAGGTGCCTTATGATAAGATTCGATTTGCGTTGGCGCATTATTATCGGGAGGCGACTGTGGAGTAAAATTGTTCGCATTGAGGCAAATCTATTAGTGGCCCTGCTGGCGTGACCGCTGGCGTGACCTCTCCGAGGTCGTGCCAAGCATTCCAAAAGGCTTTGCCTTGCGTATTTAATATTATGCGAAACCAGAGGTTTCATTAATGCTTGGCACGACCTCGGAGAGGTCACGCCAGCGATTAATAATAAGATCAACAGAAGTCAAAGCCTGACTTTTCAGTCAGACCTTGACTCGTGTACACTCAATGCTGAATAGGTACGAATCAAAAATAGAAAAATTATGAACAGTAAATACATTTTAGGAATAACTGCTGGGCTTGTAATCTTACTTCTACAATCTTGTGAGATGAACCCCAAAATATCATACGTACAAGGAGCAGCAAAAGAAAAAATACAGATTCCAAGTACAAGAGATTTTTATACCTTGGTAGGTATGGATGAAATAAAATATAAGGTCAAAGTTGATACTTTTTCCAATGATTCTATTGATTTCATGTATATAGCCTCTGAGAAAGGAGTACCTCATAATCCTTCCCCAGGCGAGTTGTTATTGAAAAGAAAACCTATTTCAAAAATTAGAATCGCTAAATCTACTTTATTGGAATCAGGGTGGGGAAAAGGTTCAAAAAATAATACAGAAGGGAAAATTATTATTCCAGCTTTTAGCTCAGGTGCTCCTTTAAGTGTTTATGATATTTCTAGATTTTCTTCCGTTGAGGATTTTCCAATCAGAGTTAAAGATCCTGAAACAGAAATTGAATTAAAGAAATTAGTTGATTACTTTACTCAACCTAAATCCATGGAAGAGTCACTCGCTCGATTAGATTCCGCTTCCATAGATCATTTAAATTCGCTTTTAGAAATTGCACAATCAGATGATGCGCTGGAAATAAAAAGATTTATTTTAGATTCAGAAGTTCCTGAGGCAAGTTATGAGATTATCTTGTATGCCAAATATGTATTTCTAAAAAGTTATAATGGAAAATTGCCTCGATCAAAGGATAAATTATTCCAACAATTTATACAGCTTTATCGCTTAATCTCTCCTGGACTTTTGTCCATGGATTTTGTTGGGAAAGAAGTGAAATTTAAAAATTCTGCATTGACAGGCAGCCATACCAGTCTCGCTTTTATTTCAGCCGAATCTAATATCCTTGGTGAAAAGCAATTTAGTTTTCAAAAAAATACTACGCATATAAAATTGCCTATTGAATTTAGAGTGAATTTCAGTTTAGAGGATAATGAATGGAAATTAAATTTGCCAAGTACTTACTCTTATTTACATCGACAATTAAGAAGGATAAGCCATAATCCAAAACAAAACCACGATAAACAAACTGGTATGAAAGGAGAAACTTCTTATCGAGAACTGATAAGAAATGAGATTCTTAGTACTCATCCTGATGTTGAAATTGATCAGCAATTGATTTATTGAGGTAATTTTTCAATCAAAATCAAAAATCGAATAATGTGTTTTCACCGCTGGCGTGACCTCTCCGAGGTCGTGCCAAGCATTAATAAACCTCTGGTTTCGCATAATATTAGATACGCAAGGCAAAGCCTTTTGGAATGCTTGGCACGACCTCAGAGAGGTCACGCCAGAAGGCTTTCTTCCGAAGAAAGCAATAAAAATATTTACATTTTAAATTAAAATCTCACGCCCAGCTTACATCCTATAGTATTAAATCGACCTTTATATTCATTTGAAAGAATACTCGCTGCCAAAGCACTATTTAACCCAAATTCTAAATTGGGTTCTATATATAATTTCATTTTTTCAGTCAAGTGAATATTCATTCCTAGCCCTACAATACCTAGTCCAACTGCTTTACTTGGAGTATTTAAGTTGCTAGTGTCAGTTTCCCTAACAATTCCACTTTCAGAGATTTCTCCTTGATGTTTTTTATAAATATTAAACATGACCTCGCCTCCAGCTTTTAAATATACTTGATGTTTTTTTCGAACAATGTTAAATTGTAATTCAATCGGAACTCCAGCATATGCCCAATTTACTTTATTTTTAAAATAGGAGGAAGGGCCACTTGGATTTAAAATATTTGTGCCAAATATTACTGATTCGGTGAATTCAAATTGAAAGGAAGTAAAATTTAACCCAGCCTTTAGAGTTAATCTAGGTTTCAGATCAAAATAAAAATTCCCTTCAAATGAATAACCAATTTTATTAGAAATGTTTAAATCAGAATTATCCGATGGTAATTGAGGTTGTTTAATATTGACTCCTATTCCATATGAAATTTTATCATTATCAGATGGCGTTGCATCATTTTGAGCAAAAAGAGTAGTCGTAAAAAACAAGATAGAAATGGAAAGTAGAATTGATTTCATAACATTTATTTTTTATGTTAGGGAGTAGGAATTAAATAACCTACCCGTATGAAGAGATTATTTTTTAATATGAGGAAATGAAAAAATTAAGGCATACCCTACGGTACGGCTTCATTTTTTCATAGCGAAGCGAAATCATATTGAAAAAGAAGCCTTCAGATGGGTAGGTTATTTATTTCCTACTCCCTAAATTCGGTATTAGGTTTTCTATTTCTTGTGGAAGCATCACACAAAATAAAATTTTTACTTCATATCAGCAGTTGCTGAAAAGTTACAATTTTTCTTTTTAAAAAGTAATCAAGGCTTTTATTTTTCAAACTTATCATCCAGTTAACTCTTTTATCACGTATATGAAATTAGACCGTAAAGTTTGTATGCTTTTTCTGCAATACTAGCGAGATATAAGAACTAGAATATTGGTAGAACTTGATTCAGTAATCCAATTTTTTTGCGAGCTTTTTGAGTTAAAGTTCTATCATATGCTTTGTACCAATTATGAATCTGCATTACCGAATTAAAACTGTGGCTCTATAATTAGTCCTAATCTTGATTATTGCAAGTTGCTCTTAGTAGCAACTTGTTTTTTAAAACATCCAGCTTAGTACAATATCTCGTAAATAAAAT
>CAKZSH010000017.1 GCA_937918905.1 uncultured Saprospiraceae bacterium | reverse complement strand
TTTACCTAAACAGTCAATGAACACTAAAAAAACTACCACTACTCAAGAACCAACAGTAGTACATCCTAAACGGGTACTTTATCATTACATCAAAGAAGGAGAAACTCTTGAAGAAATTAATTCCTACTATCCTGATGTAACACTTTCAGAATTAATTGTGAAAAATAAATTATTCGGAAGAGTAGTGTTAAAGCCTGGTGCTAAGTTGATGATTAAAGAGATGTAATTTTATGTCCAATTCACAAGGTGACTCTAGTTGTCTTGCAAAAAAAATAAGGCCTTGCTTCTAAAGTAAGGCCTTATTTTTTTTTGCTAAGAATTATTTACACTTGCAATTTGCATTCTCTTGTTTCGTTGTAGTTTTGAAAACGATTACCCTTTGGTAGTCTATCTGATTTCCTATAATTGAGCTACCATGAAAAAAATAAAACTTATACTCTTCCTTTCGATCTATTTGACCACTTTAAATTTTTCTCAATTATCCCTATCAGATAGTTTATTATTAGAAGAAATATTGGAAAATTATAATTCATGTTTTTCTTATTCAGATTCTGGAAAGTGGGAAATGACCACTACCAATTACAATACAGGTAATATTTCTCAAAAGATTGCAGAATTTAAAACTGTTTTTGTTCGAGGGAAAGGATTTCGTTTTTTCTATGCTGACCAGCACTTAACTTACCCTTGGTTTAAAACCATAATAATTCATGAAAATTTTCGAGACACTTTTTCTTCTACCTACTATATGAAATTTGGAAAAAAAGAGCCTAGAATTAGAAAGCTTCCGTTTGAAAGATCCATTGCATCAGCTACAGGTATTACACTTAGTACATCCTATCAAGTACCTAAAATGTTGATGAAAGATTCTATTCGAGGGCGATATTTGTTGGAAGGGATTAATAAGGTAGAGAGATTAAGTGATGAAAGTTTTGAAGGAAAAGCGTTCTATATTTTCAAATTGTCAAAGGAACTAGATATGAGGAGTCAACATAATAAAATGATGAAGTCAGATAAAGCGAAATCAATATTGAAGAAAATGCCTCAGTTAGAAATTAAACCTGGAATAACTAGAATAGAAGAAATTTTATGGTTTGAAAAGGAATCAAAACTCTTGTATAAAATTCAGTACACCTCAAAAAGAGAAGACTCTTTGAATGAAAAAAATGTTACGTTTTCACCCAGGATGAATCATGAAATTGCGGATAAGTCTTTACTATTGAATTTACCTAAAGAATAAAAGAAAAGGTCAGGATTAACGTCCTGACCTTTTTGTATTTAAACACCTAAAACCCTTTGATATAATTTTTTTTAAAAAGTCTGCTGTCGATTATTTTATAACAAACAACCTACAACAGACAATTGGTTTAATTCACTTCAATCGATCTCGCAGGTAATTCCTTTGCTTCTTCTTTTTTAGGTAAAACAATTTCCAAAATTCCGTCTTCGTAAACGGCTACGATAGCATCACTTTTTACGCCTTCAGGCAAATGAAAACTTCTTTCAAAAGAACTATAGTTAAATTCTTTTCGAGTGAATTTTTCATCAGTCACTTCATTGGATACCTCTTTTTTGACGGAGATTAAAAGTTGATCTTTCTCTATATTCAGATCAAAGTCACCTTTCTCTAATCCCGGTGCTGCTAGTTCGATTTTGAAATCATCCCCTGTTTCAGAAATATTTACTGATGGTATATTCGATACAAAATCAGAACCGACGAAATTTGTAAGACTATTGTTAAAAAAGTCGTCAAAGAAATTATTAATATTTGAATTGAAATTTATTAAATGATTCATGTCTTTTTTTTTAATTAATGATGTGAAATTTTTTGATTCAAGATTTATCGAAAACCGTGTTCTTTCTAAATTGAATTCACGTTAAAGAAAAATCTTGAATCCTTAATCCATAATTTTGAATCTATGATTAACTAATCTCAATCTTCCTAGCAGGAAGTTCTTTCGCCTCTTCTTTCTTCGCTAAAGTCAAAGTCAAAATTCCATTATTGAAAGCCGCATCAATTTTAGTCGTGTCAATTGTCTTAGGCAACTGGAAAGTTCTGTTGAATTCATTATAGTTGAATTCTCTACGAGAGTAGTTTACTTTTTCTGCATTTTCTTTTTCTACCTTAGCAGAAATGGTCAACACATTTTTTTCAACATTGATATCAAAATCAGATTTATTTAAACCTGGAGCTGCAATTTCCAATCGGAAACCTTCTTTTCCTTCGATAACATTTACCGCAGGTCGAGATTTAACAATATTTTTTTCTAATTCATTTGCAGAAGTATGCAAGATGTCATTTACCAAATTGAAAAATGGATTAACAGAAGTATGTCTTCTTCTTCGTGGATTTACATTTACAAAAGTCATAATGTGATATTATTTAAGTTTTAAAAATCAATTTACACTTCCTTCTTATCAATCCATGTTCCATCACGTTTTCCACGCCGAAATTTCAGTAATGTGGAAAACTAAATGCCAAAAAGTCAGCATCGTTTAGTTTTAGGTGACAAAATGACTTAAAAGCGTAAACTCGTAGAGTTATCCACAATGTGCTGTTAATATTGAAAATTTGGGAAAAAGCGACTTTTGAAGAATAAAAAGTTAAAAAAGGAATGAAAATGACTCCTTAAACTTAGTTTCAAATGAGAAAAAATTTTATGTTTTAAGTGAAATATAAAACTAACTTTTGCTTCATTTTATAATTACCATACAACTCATTGATATTGTGATAAATACACATTTAAAATTTATGACAAAATGTAAAATTCCCTTACTTTTGCCAGTCGAACGAAAAGCCTCATTGGGGTAGGGAATGGCGATTGGTCAATCCCTTTTATTATTTTATAAAACCAATAAATTAAAATCAACGAGATTATGGGTAGTAACATTATTTATGCAATTCCAGCTTTAGGAGCCATCGCCTTGCTCTTTACTTTCTGGAAGTCTTCTTGGGTAACAAAACAAGAAGTAGGTACCGATAGAATGGCAAGGATTGCCAAGAATATTGAAGATGGTGCCATGGCATTCTTAAAAGCCGAATATAGAGTACTAGCAATATTTGTAGTCGTAGTAGCTGGAATCTTAGCATTTACCGCTAATGCAGAAAATTCTTCATGGATGGTGGCTGTTTCTTTTATTTTAGGAGCCATCTGTTCTGCTTTAGCAGGATTCATCGGAATGAAAGTAGCAACTAAAGCCAACGTAAGAACAACGAATGCAGCACGAACTAGTTTAGGAAAAGCATTAGAAGTAGCTTTTGCAGGAGGAGCTGTGATGGGATTAGGAGTAGTTGGATTGGGAGTAGTTGGATTAAGTGCTCTTTTTATTTTATACAGCGGCCAATTTGGAGTTGATACTCAAGCGAATGTAACAAGAGTAATTACAGTATTAACTGGATTCTCTTTTGGAGCATCTTCGATTGCATTATTTGCAAGAGTAGGTGGAGGTATTTATACTAAAGCTGCCGATGTAGGAGCCGATTTGGTAGGAAAGGTGGAAGCAGGTATTCCTGAAGATCACCCTTTGAATCCAGCAACTATTGCAGATAACGTAGGTGATAACGTAGGTGATGTTGCCGGTATGGGCGCTGACCTTTTTGAATCCTATGTAGGATCTATTATTGGAACAATGGTATTGGGAGCTGCTTTTATGGCTTCTGGTGCATTTGCAACAAGTAATGAATTTGGAGGATTGAATGCAGTCTTATTACCATTAGTATTAGCAGGAACAGGTATTCTTACTTCTATCTTAGGAACCTTCTTAGTAAAAGTAAAAGATGGTGGCGATCCTCATAAAGCATTAAATTTAGGAGAGTTTGCTTCTGCTGGATTAATGTTAGTATTGACTTTCTTTATCATCCAATGGATGTTACCTGAATCTTGGTCAGTAGCAGGAGATGAAACGGCATACACTTCTATGGGAGTTTTCTATGCGGTAATCATAGGTCTAGTTTCAGGATTAGGAATCGGTAAAATCACAGAATATTATACAGGTACAGGTACTGGCCCAGTTCAAGGTATTGTTGATCAATCTGTAACAGGAGCTGCAACAAATATTATAGCAGGTTTAGGAGTAGGTATGATGTCAACAATGATTCCTACTTTGATATTAGCAGCAGCAATTATTGGAGCACATCACTTTGCTGGACTATATGGTATTGCGATTGCTGCAGTAGGAATGCTTTCTAATACAGGTATTCAGTTAGCTGTAGACGCATACGGCCCTATTTCTGATAATGCAGGTGGTATTGCAGAGATGGCAGAGTTACCAAAAGAAGTTCGTCAACGTACCGATAAATTAGATGCAGTAGGTAATACGACAGCAGCTATCGGAAAAGGATTTGCGATTGGTTCAGCAGCATTAACTGCTTTGGCTTTATTTGCAGCATTTATGGTTACAGCAGGAATTACTTCTATTGATATTGCTCAACCAAAAGTAATGGCTGGATTATTAATTGGAGGTATGTTACCATTTGTATTCTCAGCGATGTCAATGGGGGCAGTAGGACGTGCAGCAATGGATATGATTCAGGAAGTACGTCGTCAGTTTAAGGATATTCCTGAATTGAAAGCAGCATTAGCTATGATGAGAAAGAATGATGGAAAAGAAATGAGTGATTGGTCTGCTGCTGATAGAAAGGTTTTCGATGCAGCAGATGGAAAAGCAGATTATAACAAATGTGTTGAAATCTCAACAGCAGCTTCTATTCGTGAAATGGTGGTACCTGGTTTATTAGCAGTTATTAGTCCAGTTGTAATTGGATTTGCTGGTGGAGCAGAGATGTTGGGTGGATTATTAGCAGGTGTTACAGTTTGTGGGGTATTGATGGCGATCTTCCAATCGAACGCAGGTGGTGCATGGGATAATGCTAAGAAAATGTTTGAAGAGGGAGTTACGATTCAAGGTGAAAAACACTACAAAGGATCTGAAGCTCATAAGGCAGCAGTTGTAGGTGATACTGTAGGAGATCCATTTAAGGATACTTCTGGACCATCATTGAACATCTTATTGAAATTAATGTCAGTAGTAGCATTAGTAATTGCTCCTTTCATTTAAGAAAAAAGGTATTTTAGAATTAAATATATCTTAAAATATGTGGCTACGCCCTATTTGATTCGTCAAATAGGGCGTTGTTGTTTTTGTAAAAAACAATTTCGTCTATGGTCTGTTTTATAAAAAAATAAAGAAGTAAATTTTGACATAATTCTCATCAGGTAAACTTCGTTATTATTTCGTTAAAGCGACCATTTGGCAAGGTTATCGCCTAAAATTTAAAAGAAAATCGCCTATATTTATTGACTCAAAGCAATTTTTAAAAAATAATTTTGTCTTTGTTGTTATATTTGAAAAAAGAAAAATGTTTTAGCCTAAACTTTAAATGAAAATAGGCAAAACTCAAACTCATAAAAAAATCCACAATATGAAATTCAGAGGTCCAATTTTATTTTCACTAATTATAGTTGCAATGGTGGTAGGAGCATTTTACGTTCCTGCTGACAATGAAGAAAAAGAATCTATTCTTATCAAATCAATCATCGCTAATTTGGATCGATTCCATTTCCAACCACAAGATGTTGATGATAAATTTTCTGAAAAAGTTTTTGATTTATATTTAGACCGATTGGACGGCAACCGAAGATGGTTGACGCAAGAGGACATGAATAAATTAAATAAATTTGAGTTAAAAGTAGATGATGAAGCTGATGCGGGTAGTTACGAATTTTTCAATATGTCTTTAGACTTATTAGAAAAAGGTTTGGACAAAACTCAAGGTTACTATCGAGATATTTTGGCAACTCCATTTGACTTTTCAAAAAATGAAACAGTTGACTTAGGTGAAGATCGACCATTTGCTAAAAATGATAAAGAGCTAAAAGAAAACTGGAGAAAATATTTAAAGAGAGAAGTGCTTGTTCGATTAGTAGATGATTTGGAAACACAAAAGAAAGGTGAAGACGAAGAATTGAAAGGAAAATCATTTGCAGACTTAGAAGCAAAAGCAAGAGAAGACGTACTTAAAGTTTTTGATAAATGGTATGTACGGATGAGTAAATTAAAACGTACAGATCGATTGAGCAGTTACTTGAATGCAATCACAAATGTTTATGATCCGCATACTGGATATTTCAAACCTATCGACAAACAAAATTTTGATATCAGAATGTCAAAATCTTTGGAAGGGATTGGAGCTCAGTTGAGAGCGGAAGAAGAATATACTCGTGTAATTAAAATTATTGTTGGAGGCCCTGCTTGGAAAGGAAAGCAATTAGAAGCGGATGATTTAATCATGGCAGTAGCTCAAGGTGATGAAGAACCTGTGGATGTTACAGGAATGGTGATTGATGATGTGGTAACGATGATTAGAGGAAAGAAAGGAACAGAAGTTCGTTTGACGGTAAAGAAAAAAGATGGTTCTACAGAAGTAATCTCAATAGAAAGAGATATTGTAATTACAGAAGAAGGTTTAGCTAAATCTAGTTTGTTGTCAAATGATGAAGCTAAAAAAGTAGGTTACATTACTTTACCAAGTTTCTATGCCCCATTTGGTCGTACCAAAGGAAATAGTTCTGCTGAAGACGTAGCTAAAGAAATTAAAAAATTAAAGAAACATAATGTCGAAAGTCTTATCCTAGACTTAAGAAGTAACGGTGGAGGTTCTTTGGAAGAGGTAGTTGACATGGCTGGATTGTTTATCGAAAAAGGACCAATCGTTCAAGTAAAATCTAGAATTGGACGTTCAGGTGTACATGAAGATGAAGATGGAAAAGTACTTTGGGATGGGCCATTAGTAGTAATGGTAAATGAATATAGTGCATCTGCTTCTGAGATTTTAGCAGCAGCATTACAGGATTATGGAAGAGCAGTAATCGTAGGAAGTACTTCTACATTTGGAAAAGGTACGGTTCAAAGATTCCTTGATTTGGATAGAGCAGTAATGGGATATAGCGATGTAAAACCTTTAGGTGAAATCAAATTGACGATTCAAAAATACTACAGAGTGAATGGTGGATCAGTTCAGTTGAAAGGTGTTAAATCAGATATTGTTTTCCCAGATTTATACAAGTATTTTGAATCAGGTGAAAAAGATTATGAGCATGCAATGGAAAATTCTGAGATCGCTCCAGTTCCTTACAACCAAAAAGTTTATTCAGTAAGCGAAGACTTAAATGAACTTCGTACAGCTAGTGAAAAGAGAATTAAGAAAAATTCAACTTTCCAGCAAATTGAAGATCATGCTAAATGGTTAAAGGCTCAGAGAGATATTGATTCTTATTCATTGAATATTGATAAATACACTCAATTTAAAGATAAGCAGGAAAAAGTTTCAAAAGCTTTTGAAGAGATTATGGATAAAAAAGTGGATAAATTAATGGTGAAAAATCTTCCTGAAGATATGTCGAATATCACTAAAGATGAGGGAGCAGTAGCACGTAACACAGATTGGATTGAAGGGTTAGAAAAAGATATTTATATCGATGAGGTGTTATCCATCATTGCTGATATGGATAAAAAATAGAATTGGTAGAAACCAAATAAAATAAGAAACCCGAATCTTCATACGAAGATTCGGGTTTCTTATTTTATTTGGTTTGATGGTTTTGATTGCTTGGCTTCGCCATTGTTGTCGAATACTTTTCAAAAGTATCTTTTCAATAAAATTAGATAACAATGGCGAAGCCAAACAATCAAACCATCAGCGAAGCGAAACCATCAAACCATTTTATTACTTTTGTAAAAAAAATCACAACATAAAACTTCCATATCTTAAATGAATTACCTGACTCTAGAAAATATTTCAAAATCATACGGCGAAAAAGTTTTATTTGAAAAATTAAATTTTCAAATGAGCAAAGGGGAGAAGATTGCTTTAGTTGCAAAAAATGGAGCAGGGAAAACGACCTTACTTAAAATCATAGCTGGTGAAGAAGCTGCTGAAGGTGAAAATGCATTGGTTCAATATCGAAAAGATATTCGGATTGGGTATTTGCATCAAGATCCAGAATTTCGTGAAGGTCATACGATATTGGAAGCGGTCTTTGAATCCGAAAATCCAAAGATTCAAGCCACTCGTAATTATGAAAAAGCAATGTTAAATCCTGAGAATGAGAAGGCTATGAATAATGCCATGCAAGCCATGGATGATTTGGAAGCATGGGATTTTAAAGCAAGGATTGAGGAAATTTTAGGAAAATTAAAAATTTCAGATTTAGATAAAAGAATTGCTCATCTTTCGGGAGGACAACGTAAGCGATTATCATTGGCAAAAATATTAATTGACGAACCAGAGTTTTTGATTTTAGATGAGCCTACCAACCATTTGGATTTAGATATGATTGAGTGGTTGGAAGAATATCTGCAAACACCCAATTTGACCATTTTTATGGTGACGCACGATCGTTATTTTTTAGAACGAGTGTGTAGTCATATTATCGAATTGGACGCTGGACATCTGTACAAATACAAAGGAAGCTATTCTGAGTTTTTGGAAAAAAAATCGTTACGAGAAGAGAATCAAGGTGTAGTTTTGGATAAAACCAAAAAACTGATGAAGAAAGAATTGGAGTGGATGCGTCGTCAGCCCAAAGCGCGTGGAACGAAAGCAAAATCAAGAGTAGATACTTTTTATAAAATAGAAGAAAAGGCCAGTCAAAAAATTGCAAAGGATAAAATTCAGATTGATATGAAAGGTAGTCGCTTGGGAAGTAAAATTCT
>CAKZSH010000016.1 GCA_937918905.1 uncultured Saprospiraceae bacterium | reverse complement strand
CGCTGCGCTTGACGGTTCGAATAAATTTGATTCACGTTCTATTGACCGTCAAGCGCAGCGACCGTCCACCGTCAAGTGAGCGAAGCGAACATCCGTCTATCGTTTTTATTTCCTATTTTTACAAAATTCAAAACGAAACTTTGTAAAAATGAGAAACCATATTTTCATAGATTATTTTTTCTTATGCACCCTTTTATTTTTTTCCTGCCAATCCAATAATTCAAAACCTATTGAAGCCATAAAGCAAAAAGAAACGGTAACGGTTCCTTCTACTCGAACCGAGCCAGAATCTCCTATGGCTCGTTTTGAAAATGAAATTCAAAATTTTGAAAAATTAGATCAAGAGAATGGTTTGGTGAAAAATGGAATTCTTTTTACAGGGAGTTCTAGTATTCGGATGTGGTCTACTTTGAAAAAAGACATGGGAGATTTACCAGTTTTAAATCGAGGTTTTGGAGGATCAACTATTCCAGATGTTTTGCATTTTATGGGACGATATTTATTTCAGCATGAGCCACAGGTTATCGTTTTTTATTGTGGAGAAAATGATATTGCAAGTGGCGCAACTCCAGAAACCGTTTTTGCTTCTTTTCAAACTTTTGTAAAAATCATTGAAACCAAATTACCAGAAACTAAAATACTTTATATCTCCATGAAGCCATCAATTGCAAGATGGAACATTTGGGATAAATATCAGGCTGGTGAAAAATTAATAAAAAAATACATTGAGGGAAAACCCAAGATTGAATACATGGATTCTAGTTTTTCGATGTTGGAAAAAAATGGAGAGGTGAAAAAAGATATTTTTATCGAAGATGGATTGCATATGAATGCGAAAGGTTACGAAGGTTGGACTGCGCAAATTCTTCCTATTTTAAGAAAAATGTACGAACCACGAACCACGGGTAAATAATTATGAATCCGTGGTTTGCAGTTTGTCTGCAAAGCATTTGGGATTCGTACTCTAAAATTATTTTTAATCAAAAACAATATACTATCATGGGAAAATTTAAAAATCTTAGAGTTTGGGATGAAGGAATAAAATTAGCAGCTAATATTTATCATATTACTAAGCAATCTCTTTTTTCAAAAGATTTTGGATTGTCCAACCAAATACAAAGGGCTGTCGTTTCAATCTCTTCCAATATTGCAGAAGGTGATGAAAGAGGTTCAAATAAGGAAAAAGTATATTTTTTTAATATTGCCAAAGGATCAACTGCCGAAGTAATTACTCAACTTCACATTGCTCATAGGATAGGTTATATTAATGATGAAAGTTTTAAAAAATTAGAAGATCAAGCTGAAAAGATTCGTGCATCCTTAAAAAACCTAATACAATCAAAGGGAGGTTACAATCCAATAAAATAACTTTTAACATATCACTATATTAAGAACCCGTGGTTCGTGGTTCGTCAAGCGAAGCGTTCGTGGTTCGTTAAAAAAAACAAAACGAAAATGTCAAAACTAAAAAAAGAACTCAACCTCTACGGACTTACGATGATTGTAATTGGAGCAGTCGTAGGAGCAGGTATTTTCAAAACACCATCTGACATAGCAGGTGTTCTTCCCAATCATCTTTTAATCATTCTAGTTTGGGTACTTGGAGGAGTGGTCGCCTTGACAGGAGCATTGACATTTTCCGAACTCGGAGGCATGTTTCCCAAGGCAGGTGGCGTCTATGTTTTTTTAAAAGAAGCCTATGGGGATTTGATGGGGTTTCTTTATGGATGGGCAATTTTATTAGTTATCACTACAGGAGCATTAGCAGCATTAGGAATGGCATTCGCAGATTATATGACGACCTTTTTTGCAATGTCTGATATGGGAAAAAGTGCGTTAGCCATTGCTTTAATTGTAGTGCTGACTTTGGTAAATATCACAGGAGTAAATATTACACAAATCTTTGCCAATGTTTTTACAGGATTAAAATTAATAGCAATAGCAGCAATTATTTTAGTTGGATTTATTTTTTATAACCCAGAAGTTCAACTTGATTTTTCGATGCAAAGTGCACCTACGGATTACATTACTGCTATGTTTGCAGGTTTGGTCGGAGTGTTGTGGTCGATAGGAGGATGGCATCATGCAAGTTATGTGGCAAGTGAAACCATTGATGCACAAAGAACAGTACCTCGTGCAATGGTCATTGGAGTTACGATTATTATGACCATCTATGTTTTAATCAATTTGGCGATTATGTTTTTAATCCCTATTCCCGAAATAATTAGTTCTGAAAAAGTAGTAGGTGATGCGATAGCTTCCGTAAGTGCAATACCTCGTGGAGGAGAATTAGTAGCCATCGCAATTGCCATTTCTATTTTTGGGACAATAGGAATTTATACTATGACGGCACCTCGAATTTATTTTGCAATGGCAAATGACGGCGTGTTTTTTAAACAACTATCTTATGTACATCCTAAGTATAAAACGCCCGTAAATGCAATGTTATTACAAATGGTATGGGCATGTGTACTTGTTCTGTTTTGGGGGAGTTTCGGAAAATTAATCAACTATGTGGTATTTATGGATTTGGCATTTATGATGCTGGCGGGATTGAGTGTTTTTATTTTTAGACAAAAAAGAAAAGATGCGCATCGACCAGTTAAGGCTTGGGGCTATCCTGTAATTCCTGCGATTTTTGTTGTGATTTCTTTGATGTTTGTAGTGAGTACGCTTTTTGGAAAAAATACAACGGAGCAAGCTACGGCTGGATTGATCGTTTTAAGTGTAGGTGTGGCGGTGTATTATTTGTTAGGATTTAATAAAGGTCAATCGGAACTAGAAGATGAAGATATTCTTGATTCTGATTTTTAGATATTTCAAGGAATTAATATTTTATCACTAAAACTAATTTGAAATATGAAGCTCATTACATTTCCAAAAACATTTTTCATTTTATTAATATTAATTCTTTTTTACTCTTGTAACAAAGATGATAATGGTGCTGTTTGTTGCAGTACAGAAACGATGACTACGGCGGATTTTGGTTTTTATAGTAAAGAATCTGGAGGAACTACGATAGGTAATGATAGTACCTACTGGTTCGAATATTTGCCAAATGATACGTTTTATAACTGGGTTGCATCAAGTGGATCAAGATTATACTTCAGGGCAAAATCCCCAAAGATGAGTACTTATTCATGGAAAATAGGCTCAGATCCTAATACATTCATGGACAGTTTATTTTTTTTAAATTTTTCTAATATTGATGATAAAATTAATGTAACCCTTGATGTTACTAATAATCGAGTGAACCAAGAATGTTTTCCTAATGATAATGGT
>CAKZSH010000015.1 GCA_937918905.1 uncultured Saprospiraceae bacterium | reverse complement strand
ATTTTGAAGTAGTCCAATAACTGTGATTCACAATTATTCGACAAACTTCAAAATTCCTTGTTCCTTGTTCGATATTCGATATTCCCACCCCGTCTCCCGTCAAAAAAAATTCATGAGAAAATTTATAACATTCCTTATTTTAATTTTATTTTTTCAAAACCTTCCCGCACAAGAGACGGGTCAAAACTTAAAACTAGGATTGACATTAAGTGGAGGTGGTGCAAAAGGGTTGGCACATATTGGAGTTTTAAAAGTATTGGAAGAAGAAGGTATTGAACCTCATTTTATATCAGGAACCAGCATGGGAAGCATTGTAGGTGGATTGTATGCCATTGGATATACTGCTGCTGATTTAGAAAAAGTAGCACATTCAGTTCCATGGGAAGAGTACTTCAATGATGATGTTTCTAGAAATTTCAAACCCATCGAAGCCAAAGAGGCTAGTGAAAAATACCAATTTTCATTTCCAGTTATCAATGGTAAAATTCAATTGCCAAAAGGATTTATCAATGGTGCAAAAATGTCCATGTTACTTTCCCAATTGACTTTACCTGTTCATCAAGAAGATGATTTTAATAATTTTAGCATCCCATTTTGTTGTGTGGCTACCGACCTTGTGACTGGCGAAGGACATGTTTTTAAAAATGGTTTTTCTCCAGATGCAATGCGAGCAAGTGCTTGTATCCCTACTATTTTTGAACCAGTTGAATGTGATGGAAAAACCCTGATTGATGGAATGTTTGTACGAAACCTTCCTGTTCAAGACGTTATTGATTTAGGTGCCGATCTTGTAATTGCTGTTGATGTCGGAGCACCTTTGGCCACCAAAGATGAGCTAAAATCTTTTATTGGAGTACTAGGGCAAACCACTTCTTATGGAATGGTAAAATCTACTTTAGAGCAACGAGAAAAAGCAAACGTTCTGATTACCCCTGAATTAAAGGATATGGGTTCTCTCGACTTTAGTAATATAGATACATTGATTGCACTTGGAGAAAAAGCAGCTCGTGAAATCCTTCCACAAATTAGGGCTTTAAAAAAAGAAATAGAAGCTACAGGTACAACCTTCACTAAAAAAAGAAAATCAATTTCCATACCTACTGAATTTAATATTACTTCCATTGAATTTAATGGAAAGGCTGAATCTGATAAAACTACTTTACTACGATTATTAAAAATCAAAACTCCTCAACTTTTAACCCAAGAGGAATTAAATAACAAACTATTGAGCATGTATGCAAGTGGATTTTTTGCATATATTGATTACTCCTTAATTCCTAAAAAGGATGGCTATCAACTAAGGATAAGAAGCAGACGAAATAGTAATGTCTATTTACGTGCTGGAGGTTTTTATGACACCAATGTTAATGCTGCCATAATGCTTAATGGTACTTTTAGAAATTTATTGGTCAAAGGATCTAGATTATCGGTTGACTTACGAGTTTCAGAAACTCCAGGGGTTTTTATAGATTATCTAATTCATACCAATTCACGCCCAAATTTCGGTTTTAGGATTGATGGGAAATGGAATTTTTATAATGGTGATTATTACGAAAATCAAAATCTAGCCGACGGTTTTCAAATGCAACATGCAAAAGACCAATTGGGTTTGTATTCAGGAATCAGTAGTCATTCATCTTTATGGCTAGGATGGGGAACTGAGATTTTTGTCCAAAAACAAGTTTTCACTACCCAAGAATTAGAGTCTGCTAACTTGAGTCAAAATTATTTATTTTTTGAATATTCAAGAGATAAACTCAATCGCAAATATTTCCCAAACAAAGGTTTTAAAATTGATTTTAAAGGAAAATATATTATCAAAGGAACGCTCAGAAGTCGAGTGCAAGAAGTTCAAAATGCGGCTGTCGATAAAAATTATTACGGACAACTCAACTACACACATGTTTTTCCTTTAGGTAAAAAATCTTCGCTCCAATGGTTCAACTACGCAGGGTACTCTGATCTACAACAAAACAATTATCTTAATTCATTTTACCTAGGCACTACCCTCCCCCAACAAGATTATTTTGTTGAAGTGGTCGGTTTTGATTACATGGAGCAATTGGCAAATCGTTACGCCATCTCTGGTTTGAAATTTCAGTTGGAACCTGCCGATAATTATTTCCTTTCTGCTTTGGTCAATTATGGCTATTATGAATTGGATGATTTTAATCTCGTGCAAGAAGGAGAAGTCTTTAATAAATCTGGATTAAAAGATGATCTGATTGGGGTTGGTTTGGAACTAGGAATGGCAGTTCCTCAATTTGGGCCTCTCACCTTACGATCGGAATATAATTTCGATACTGAAAAATTTAATACCTACTTACGAATTGGATATGCTTTTTGACGGTCGCTTCGCTTGACGGTGGACGGTCGGTCGCTGTGCTTCCTTGACGGACGCTGCGCTTGACGGGGTCGAATAATTGTGATTAGGTAAACTTGTTCAATTTTCTAAGAAGACTCGTTCTGAATAAAATTTCAGAACGAGTCTTTTTACGAGTCATCAACATTATTCGACCCCGTCAAGCGCAGCGTCCGTCAAGGGAGCACAGCGACCGACCGTCCACCGTCAAGCGAAGCGACCGTCAAAAAAACTTGCGTAAGTAAAATTTTTGTTTTAACTTTGAATTACAAAGTACTTTCAACAACAAAATTTGAAATATGGTAATGGATAAAAGAAACGAACATTTAGAGCATCTCAGCGAAATCCGTTCCTTGATGGAACGTTCCTCTCGCTTTATTTCCTTGAGTGGATTATCAGGAATTGCAGCAGGGATTTTTGCCTTGATGGGAGCTGCGGCTGTATATATTTATTTTGACATTACGCCATTTAGTACCATTCATCCACATCTTTCATATGGAGATGTTAATGCTGCTGCAGAGAGATGGGGAATTGATTATTTAAGTTTCTTTTTCCTTAATGCTGCTTTAGTTTTAATCTGTGCATTAGCCGCAGGAATATTTTTTACCACTCGAAAAGCTAAGCGAAAAGGGCAAAAAATATGGGATAGTTTGACACAAAAATTATTGTTGAATTTGATGATTCCTTTGGTTGCAGGAGGTATTTTTTGTTTAGCAATGATAAAGTATGGATTGTTTGGTTTAGTAGCACCTGCCACTTTGATTTTTTATGGATTAGCCTTGGTAAATGGTGGAAAATATACTTTAAGTGATATTCATTATTTGGGATTATGTGAAATCGGATTGGGACTAATCGCTTTATTTAATGTAGGATATGGATTAGAGTTTTGGGCGATTGGATTTGGAATCTTGCATATCATCTATGGGGCGGTGATGTATTTTAAATATGAAAAAGAGTAGCCGTAAATGTCTTGTTAAGCATTCATTATGAAGGAAATCATTACCAAACTAAATAAGAAATTCGATAATAAAACTCGACTAGGCATTATGTCTTTGTTGATGGTCAACGACTGGGTGGAATTCAAAACATTTAAAGAAATGTTGGGATTGAGTGATGGTAATTTGGCAAGTCATATTAAAACCTTGGAGGCTGAAAAATACATTCAAGTGAAGAAGCAATTTGTAGGGAAAAAACCAAAAACTTCTTATGCAACTACCGCTAAAGGGAAGAAGGCTTTTAACGATCATTTGGATGCATTGGAAGCCTTATTAAAAAGAAGGTAATTTTTAAAAAATTTATAAAGCTATGAAAAATGTACTGTTAGATTTAGGAGGTGTTGTATTTAATTCAACAGGAGTTTCTAATTCAATAATAGATTGGAAAACCATTTCTCAATTGAATGAAAAATATGGTCATCAACTAAATATAGAGAATATTTCAGTAGACCCTTTTTTGGAAGAGTACAATCAAATTACGAATCAAGATTTGTCACAAACTGATTTTTTAAAAAATATATTTGATACGCTTTCTTTTAATCAGGAGCTTGTAGAATTTCTTCAAAAGAAGTTTGAAAACATTTTTATCCTAAGCGATAACTACCGAGAGAATATAGAATATATTTCAAAGAGGTATTTTTTTAAAGATTGGTTTCAACGTGAGTTTTATTCTTTTGATTTTAAAATGACAAAATCCAATCCTCAAATATTCCAATTGGTTTTAGATAAATTAGGTTTGTCGGCTGAGGAAATTTTATTTATAGATGATTCTCCTCACAAAATTTCTAATGCTAAAAAAATAGGCATCGAAGGAATTTGTTTTGAAAATAATGAACAACTTTTTAAAGCATTTACTAACTAAAATTATAAACTAATGAAAAAAAACATTTTCCTCTTTTTAGCTTTTTGTTTTATCGTTGCATCCTGTGGCAATTCATATCAATACAATGTTTTTGTAAAGAATGATACTGGTGAAACCATTAAAGTAAAATTTAAAACCTTGAATGATCGCAAAGGCGAAATTGAAGATACTATCGAACTAGCAGCAGGAGAGGCAAAGCAAATTATTTGTTCTAAAGATTTTGAAACTAAAGATGAAGAAATTACAGGTGTTCAACCAGCTCATTGTACCTATGTTGCAGAATATGTAAATGCATACATTAGAGAAAATATAGAAAGTAAAACTAAATGGTGTGATGAAAATATTCAATTTATTCATGAAGATATTCAACAAGGATCATTTACAATTACTTACACTAAAAAAGATTTTAATCTATAGGCTTAATAACAAAAATACTTAAAGTTATTTTTTTTGCGTTTTCACTTTGAAAAACAAAGCACTTTTTAATCAATAAATTAAAGCAATGAAAACTACATTATTCCTTAACCGTTTTTCTGCCCTTCGAAGGGGAAGAAAAGCACTTCCAGTTGCTCAATGGAATTTTGAGCACTTATTAAATGAACCTACAAAGTCGTTACGAAAATTAATTTTTAGACGACCTACCAAAAATATGCCTTTGGCGATTTAGTCAAAGTTAAAGAATGTTGAACGTGCAGGAAATGTCGCTTCCTCCAAAAAGTTGGAGGAGCGGCAATCTTTTTAATGAAAAATGTAACCGCCAAATTCATTTGGTTGGTTGTACACATCATTGATCATTAGTCGTTTACACAACCTGTCAAATGAATTTGGCGGTTACATTTTGCTAAAAAATTTTATTACAGATTAATACATTTTAAGCCTTTAAATTTTTAGAGATGACTTATTTAAAAAAAATAAAATCCTTATTTCGAAGTGAGCAACAGTTTCGACTGTTTATAATTTTGAGTGTGAGTACATTGTTTAGTTTTATACTTTTTGCATTTCGATTGGAGTATATAAATTTCGATTATGGAAAAATTAATAGTGTCCGTGACTTATGTTTTTATCGAGGGACTCAGACTTTTTTCTTTTTGAATTGGAATTTATTTTTGGCGTGGATTCCTTACTTGATTGCATTGACTCTCCCCTATTTGTATCAAAAATATAATTCGAAAATATTAATTGTAGGAGTATTGTTTTGTTGGTTATTATTTTTCCCGAATGCACCATATATTTTAACTGACTTTTTACATTTGAAAAAAAGAATAGGCATTCCGCTATGGTATGACATGATGTTGTTTTTATCATTTGCTTGGACAGGATTGATTCTTGGTTACCTTTCTTTATTGGAAGTACAACAATTTTTAAGCAGCTTTTTTTCAAAAATCACAGTCAACATCATTAGTGTAATTGTCTTGCTATTGTGTGGTTTTGGAATTTATTTAGGTCGATTCCAAAGATGGAATAGTTGGGATATTATTACGAATCCTCTTTCCCTTTTTGCTGATATTTTAAATATTCTAGCCAATCCTCAAACATTAGGTTTAGCAATTGTCGTTTCTGCATTTTTATTGTTAGGATATTTCACATTAGTAACTTTAGCACAAGGTGAACGAAAAGACTTTTCACCTAAAAATTAAAGACCTCTGTGAAATCTCTGTGAAGCCTCTGTGCAACTCTGTGTAATAACCTGCATTGTAAAATTTCCACAGAGTTGCACGGAGACCTCACAGAGTTTCACAGAGATTTCACAGAAAAAAATATAAATCATGCAAACATCAAATCATTTTGGATACTCTACTAAAGTCTGGTTGACTAGTGCATTTTTTGCACCTTTTCTTATTGCTTTATTTTTTACTATTATGGAACCACAGTCAGAACTCATTTCTATGATTCCCATAATTATTGGTATTGGGTTTGTTTTCTCTATTCCAAATTGGCTGCTTCTAATTCTTTTTGTTTGGCAAATCAATCGATCCAATCTTCCTAATGAAGAAAAGAAAACCGTCATTTCTTTTATAGCCTTATTTTTAACTTTAGGTTTATTCCAATTTATTTCTGGAGGAGCTTCAGAAGCTATGGGATTTGCCATTCCATATATTATTGTATTGATAATTGGAATATGGAGGTATGAATTAATACCACCAATCAAGGAAGCAAAACAAAGTACTATTTCAAAAAGAGTAAAAGTACTTGAAGATATTCTTGATGATGAAAATTATTGAACCTATAAAACCGCCTAACTGCCCAACCAAATTAAAAAAAAATTCATATTTTACGGATTCATTTAATAATCCTCAAAATATGGAAGTAGTCAATGCACTTTTGATGGAGGTGGAAGCCTACGTAACTAATTTCATCACCGAGCAGGTTCATGAAAGTTTTGCATATCATAACATTCAACACACGTTGGATGTGGTTGCTGCTGCTCAAGAATTAGGCGAAGCCCATAACCTTCATTCCAAAGAGCTAGAATTATTGCTATTGGCTGCTTGGTTTCATGATACAGGATATGACAAGGGGCCTATCGACCATGAACAACGAAGTGCCCAATATGCTAAAGAATTTCTCTCCAAACACAACTTCGACGAAAGCGATATTAAAACGATTCAAGGATGTATTTTAGCTACTAAAATGCCGCAGAGTCCTAACAACTTATTGGAGCAAATATTATGTGATTCCGATATGAGTCATTTAGGAAAAAAAATCTATTGGGAACGTTGTGGTCGTGTTCGTCAAGAATTGACGCTTACTAAAAACCATATGATGTCCGAACCTGACTGGATTGATTTTGAATTGGATTTTATTACCCAACAAAATTATCATACCCAAAAGGCTCAAGAATTATTTGATAATCGGAAGAAAAAACATATTCGACAACTGAATAAATTAAAGGACAGATTACATCCTGAAAAACAGGTACTCAGTATGGATGAAATTGCTGCACAAGAAAAAAAGAAGAAAAAATCAAAGACTAAAACAAAGACTAAAGGCAAAAAAGATGTCACTCATATAGCCTTCCAAAATACAAGTGAAATTAGCCAACTCAAACTTGGTCGAGGGGTAGAAACAATGTATAGAACGGCATATCGAACTCATGTCAATTTGAGTTCTATCGCCGATAACAAAGCGAATATCATGCTGAGTATCAATGCAATTATTATTTCTATTACCATTTCTACATTAGTACCTAGTTTCGATTCTAATCCAAAATTAATCATACCTACCGTTGTTCTATTGATCGTGTGTTTGGGATCTATTATTTTTGCAACACTATCCACACGTCCAAAAATTACAGAAGGAAAAGTCACCCGTCAAGATATTCTCAATAAAAAATCCAACCTCTTATTTTTTGGAAATTTTTATAATATGAAATTATCTGACTTTGATTGGGGGATGACTGAAATGATAAAAGATTCTGATTTTCTATATAGTACAATGACTCGTGACCTTTATTTTTTAGGAATTGTTTTGGCAAAAAAATATAAATACCTCCGTTATTGTTATAGTATTTTTATGTACGGATTAATTATTGCGGTTGCGGTTTTTGCTATTTCATTTATTAGGTAAAAAACTAACCCACACGACATATTTGTTTTTTTAAAATATATAACAAACTAATAATGTGTGGTTTCTATTAATTTATTTTACACTACTTTGTCGCCTATTATTAGGTTTGATTTATAATTTTCTATTTTTTTTCCTATTTTTGCTTCAGTTACTTAATCTTAAGTAATCTTTCCAAAAGTTAAAAAAGAAAAGCATCAAATATCTTATGCTTTAGTATTCTCTATCATTTCATTTTTTATATACCGTATTTAATTTTAATAGATTCTAAAAAATCACATCTTAGTTATTTCTACCCATTAAGGTTAAGGATGACTGTGTGTGCCTGTAAGTGACTGATGTCACTTTCTTGAGAATCTGTAATAAATTATTTAATCTAAACAACACATCCTTTTTGGAATCCATTTCTCAGTATGAAAACACCAACTGATGATATCTTCCAGCTCATTCAATCGATGACGGCTGCAGAAAAACGGTATTTTAAAATTCATTTCTCTTCTGAAAAAAGTTTAGTAACAGAACTTTTTAACTACCTCAATGGTATGAAAGCTTATGATGAAGACGAAGTGAAAAATAATTTTAAGGACTCCAAATTAAGCAAGAATCTAAAGGTCTATAAAATAATGCTAATGGATCTTTTGCTTAAAAGTCTTTCCTCCTTTCGGTATAAAAAATCAATCAATAGCACCATTCGACAAAACCTTGAAGAAGTTGAAATTTTGACTGAAAAATGTCTTTATAGCCTCGCCTATAAAAAACTGCAAAAGACAAAAAAGTTGTGTTTTAAACATGAGGAATTTACTCAACTTATTGCTATCATTAATTTAGAGTACCGCTTCAAGGCTTTTTATGAGATTCAAGTACCTAATGAAAGTTTAAGGCTATTGGACGAAGTTATTTATGCCTCCCAAAAGGTCAATGATATCCTTGAACTTAAAAAGATTAATCATGAACTGAGCTTAAATGCAGGAGAAGTAGCCAAAGCTAAAATCAGTAATTCTGAAGTTAAAAAATATGAATCTTTTTTAATGAAAAATTTAAAAGAGATAACTACTGAAGAGCAGGAAGATATTTTAAAAGAAAATTATTACGCTCATTCGGCTTTAGGACATTTATACCACAGTACCAAAAACATAAAACAGGAATATCATCATAAAAAGAAAATTCTTGATCTATTCCAAACCAATAAATTTTTAATAGAAAGTAATCCAAATAAATATTGGTCTGCTTGTTTCAATTTTGCAAACTGCTGCATGAGAGACAATCGTTCTGAGGAGTTTCAGGAGACCTTAAAAATGATAAAAACTTTCACTAAAAGTTATCCTTTCTTCCAGCGAAAAATGATTTTGGTTTATGTCATGGAAATGGTTTTCCATCGTAAGCAAAAAAATCATTACTATATTATTAATCAATTGGAACCTGCCGTTTTAAAAGATGTCAACCTTTATGGAGAGGAACAAGAACGAAGTGTTGTTTTCTCTTATTTATCGTTGATGATGACCTACCTTTCAGTAGGTAATCATACTCAAGTACAATTTTATTTACGGCGATTATTTAAGAATAAAGGGATGGGTAAAGCCTTCAATTATTTTTATGAAACCGTTGATATGATTAGTCATTTTGAGACTGGCGATTTCGATATTTTACAAAATCTTTTGACCTCTAAAAAGAGAAAAATTAAAAGAGAACCAAAGTATGGGACACCTTTCTATAAAGAAGTTTTACAGTTTTTCTCAAAAATTTTAGATACTAAAAATGACATCAATGAATTGGTTAATAATTTGATAAAAAATACCAATAATCACCCCAATGATGATTATTTAAGATTGATGCAATATTTCCTTTTTGAAGATTGGACAAATGCACTTTCGGAAAGAAAAACTTATTCAGAGTATGTTAACCCTCAAAAAAAAAAAACGTAGCATAGAAAAATAAATTCTATTGAAAGGTTATTGAGTTATTTCGAATGAACGTGTTTTTTCCACAGTATTCGAAATAACTCAATAACCAATAATTTAGGGAGTAGGAAATAAATAACCATAAAATTTAAATATTCTCAACCTTTTCTGCTCCCATTCCAACCACATCTGCAATCCATTCTCCATCTTCGCAAAGAGGTTCCATTTCATTTTTGATAAAAGCAAATACATCTGTTTTGATGTTATCTGGAAAAAGAAGATGAATATTGGGACCAGCATCAAGGCTGAAATAAAGTGGTTGTTGAGTTTCCTTTCGATACGCTCTTATTTTCTCTATCATGATCAACGTATTCGGTCGCATCAAAATATACGATGGCTCAGAAGTCATCATTAAAGCATGAAGGGTAAGTGCTTCATTTTCAGTAATTTGTCCAAAGGTATCAAGGTCTCCCGTTTTCAATGCTAATAATAATCTTTCAAATCTTTGATTGGCTTGGTCGTAACGATTTTGAGCAAAAATATTCCCTTCCATTAATCCATGACCTGCACGACTACTCACACTTTTTTCTTTTCGATCTGCGATCAAAATGGTATCGTGAAAAGTTTTAAAAATAGGATGCACTTGATCGCTCCAAGGAATTGCATACTCATTGGAAGCCCCCTCTGCTGCATTCGACGCTCCCCAAATTGCCAAATGTGGATACACCGACCGACTCGCACTCCCCGACCCTAACCTTGCTACAAAAGATGCTTTTTGAAAAAAGTCTTTCTCGTTTTCCAATGTTCCAAACAAATCATTTTCAAGTGTACAAAGGCACAATGCCAAAGCACTCATAGCTGAAGCTGAGGAAGCAATACCCGTCGAATGAGGAAAAGAATTATAGGAATGAACGGTGAGATGTAATTGTTTTAAAAAAGGAAAAATATCGTCAATGCTTCCTAAAAAATTGAGAATTTTATTTCGAAAAGCATCGTTTTGTTTTTTTTCAAAAAAGAAATCTAACTGTACGCCCTCGGCATCAGAAGTCTTCTCTTTATACTCTAATATAGTTTCTGTAAATGCTTTGTTAAGTGTAAAACTTATGGATGGATTTCGAGGCAATTGTCGTCCATATTTTCCCCAATATTTTACTAATGCTAAATTGGAAGGACTTTTCCATATAATTGGATCAGATTCCAAATTCACACTTTTATCTAAAATTAATTTCGGATTACTGTAATCTATCATTGGTTATTGTCTTTTTTTTAAGCCAACAAAAGTAATCCAATTTTGGGAAATAATTAAACGAAGACGGTCGCTTCGCTTGACGGTGGACGGTGGACGGTCGCTGCGCTTGACGGTTCAATAATTTTGATTCGCGTTATATTGAACCGTCAAGCGAAGCGACCGTCTTCGTTTACTTTTTTCCCAAAATTTGATTACTTTT